>JBLNHB010000328.1:0-5344 GCA_050268805.1 bacterium
CTGAGTGCCACAACAATTTTGAACAGACCGGTCATCGAGGTAACGGCGGTAAAGATACACGATATCTTCCCCCGTGCCTCCAAGCTCTATGAGAAGGACGGCATCGGGAGGCTCCGGATAACCAACACCGGGGAAAAACCCGTTGAGCAGGTGAAGATATCCTTCATCACAAAGGACTTCATGGACAATCCCACAGAACTCCTGCTCAGGCAGATCAAGCCCGGTGAAGGCATCGATGTGGACGTGAAGCCGGTCTCCTTCAACAACAAGATCCTCTCGCTCAAGGAGAACACCTCGGTGAAAGCCGACATTGCGGTCACCTACTCTATCGAGAATGCGGCGTACAGTTTCACGACGGCACAGAACCTGATGGTTATCCTTACCGGGCGGAGCTACAGCGACGCCGAAATCAAGCGCTTCACCAGGGCCATGCGGGCGCTCGATGATAAGGTATCCAAAGCAAAAGCTGACAAGGAGGCGGCCGCCAGGATCAGAAACGAGTTTGAGACACAGGATGCAATGGTAAGAGACCTGCGTTCGAAAAATCTCGGTTACGGCGAGATTGTGGCGTGCCTGTATCTCTCAAACAGCACCAAAAAGTCGCCCGAGGATATCCTCACCGCAAAGATCGGCGGACAGAACTGGCATGACCTCATGAGTATCTTCGATCTCAATATATCTGATGCGACGAATACCCTCAAGGAGATAACCGACAGCATCGGAGTCAAGGCTCCGCCGAAGCCGGCGGAACGGAAACGGGAAGCCGAGAAATATGTGAAATAGGCTCGGCATCCGGGGAACATACTCCCCCAAAACGATCATGACCTGTTTTTCAGTCTACGAAATAAGACGCGGTTGATGAGATAAACTGGATCTCTGCAGCCGTCGCTTTTTCGAAGGGTACATCAGGAATCTCCGCTTCGAAACCCTTGCTGCTTCCGGCCTTGACCTTTTTCACGGTAAACTCCGTGAGTTTTCCCTCGATGGCCATCCTGAATTTGGCATCATCATGCTCGAGGGCGCTCGAATTGACAATGACCCCCCTCACCTTCACTCCAGTCAAATACTTTTCCACCGTGAGCTTTCCCACGAGAAAGACATTATTGATCCTCTGCACGCTCGGGACCGTGAGGTTGACCTTCTCTTCCCTCAGTTTCTCTGTCAGCTCATCGGTGATCTTTTCATTTCTGGTCAGGCGCTGGTCAAGGTTCTCAGCCTTTGCGCTCAGGGAAGCGATATGGGCCTCCTGCGATCTGAGGAGATAGATGCCATACCCGATCGCCCCGGTCATGAGGACAATCACCAGAGTCAGAATCACCTGGACGTACCCATCCGAAGAGCGATGTCCGTGCAGGAAACCTTTTCTCCTCTTCTCCATAAAGATCGCGACCTCCTTCCAATTTTTTGTCTATTCTATCAGAGAGCCTGCAAAAATGATACTCTCCGAAAAGGATCGCCGCCATCGTCCGGGTGCAGGGTACCGGGACGTAAAAATTCTCTCCTGTGATACAATAGGGGTGTGAAACCGCTCATTTTGGTCACCAATGACGATGGTATCTATTCCGAGGGCATTCAGAATCTCTTCAGGGCGATGAATTCGATCGGCAGGGCTGTCATGGTCGCCCCTGACCGGGAAAAGAGCGCCGTGAGCCACTCGATCACCCTCCACCGGCCCCTGAAAGTGGAAAAGCTCGGGAAGGACAGATACGCCCTGAACGGAACGCCGACCGACTGCGTCACGATCGCGGTGAGCAAGGTCCTCAAGCGGAAACCGGACGTCCTCATATCGGGGATCAACAAGGGAGGCAATCTCGGCGACGACCTCACATATTCCGGTACCGTATCAGCCGCAATGGAAGGAACGATTCTCGACATACCGTCCATTGCGATCTCTATGGTCGGCGGTCAGTCCTATCATTTCTCCACGGCAGCGCTCTATGCCAGGAAGATCGTCAGGATCCTCCTCGCGAAACGCATGCCCCGGGACACCCTCCTTAACATTAATGTTCCGAACGTTCCCGGACGAAAAATAAAAGGTATACGGTTCACCCGTCAGGGAAAGAGGATCTACAGCAACTCAATACATGATATCTACGACCCGAGAAAAGAAAAGTACTTCTGGATCGGCGGCGGCGTGCAGAACTGGGAAGAAGCGCAGGACACGGATTTTTACGCGGTCGACCATCACTACGTTTCCGTTACGCCTGTCCATCTGGACCTCACGAACTACAATGCCCTTTCCTTTCTCAAAACCGCATGGAACGGGTTCATCACATAACACCGCCGGGTATCGAGCATGAACACATTTGATGTCATCATTGTCGGAGCAGGCCCTGCGGGGATCTTCTGTACCCTCGAGCTTCTCAAGCACAATCCCTCTCTCAGGATCCTCCTCCTTGAGAAGGGCATCGACCTGCCGGAACGGGAATGCCCCATGAAGAAAAAGAATATCCCCTGCGTTGAGTGCAGGGAATGCAATCTCGTCAGCGGATGGGGAGGGGCAGGAGCGTACAGTGACGGCAAGCTGAGCCTCTCCCCAGATGTGGGCGGGCACCTCTCGCGGTATGTCGACCGGGATGATATCGAGGAGCTCATCCGGTATGCCGACGCTCTCTACGTCGAGTACGGGGCGCCGAAAATAGTGCACGGCGAGGACAGCGAGAAGATAGCCGAGCTCCAGAGCCTCGCCTCGAAGAACGACCTCACCCTCATCCCCTCTCGGATACGCCACATCGGCACCGATATCTGCTGGAACGTGCTCCAGAACATCCGGAATGCCATCAATGCGAAAGCGACGGTCAAATTCCTCTCGCCGGTAACACGGCTCATCAGGGAGGACAATACCGTCCGGGGCGTGGAGCTCAAGAACGGGGACCGGTATACTGCCGAGTACATCATCCTCGCGCCCGGCAGGGAAGGTTCCCAGTGGCTCGAGCAGCAGGCAAAGGAAATCGGGCTCACCCTCCTGAACAACCCTGTCGATATCGGTGTCCGCGTCGAGCTTCCTGCCTCGGTCTTCGAGCCGCTCACCAAGATCACCTATGAGCCGAAGCTCGTCTTCTATTCCAAGAAATTCGACGACAAGGTGAGGACATTCTGCGTAAATCCCTACGGCGAGGTGGTGAAGGAATACCTCAAGGGAATCTGGACCGTGAACGGCCACAGCTATTCAGGTCATAAGACAGAAAATACGAACTTCGCGCTCCTCGTGAGCACCTACTTCACCGAGCCCTTCAATGAACCGATCTCCTACGGCCGGTACATCGCCCAACTTGCGAACTTCCTCGGCAAGGGCGTCATCCTCCAGCGCCTCGGAGACCTCAAGAAAGGCAGGCGGTCAACCGAGGAGCGGATCAGGAAGGGGATCGTACAGCCGACGCTCAAAGACGCGACCGCGGGCGACCTCAGCTTCGTCATCCCCTACCGTTATCTCTCTGATATCATAGAGATGCTCGAGGCGCTCGACCGGATAGCCCCCGGAGTCGATTCGCGCCATACCCTCCTTTACGGGGTCGAGGTGAAGTTCTATTCCATGCAGATAAGACTCTCCGCTTCCCTCGAAACGGAGATCCAGAATCTCTTTGCCGTCGGAGATGGGGCAGGTGTCAGCAGGGGATTGATCCAGGCATCTGCTTCCGGGATCATCGCCGCCCGGGAAATCATCAGAAGGACCACGTCCGTTGAGACCGTACAGAGGGGTCGATGATTCGTACGAGCGGCTCGTAATGCTCGGGAAGAAATGAGGGACCCGCAAGCCGCCGTCCACCAGCTGCCGTTCACTGTTGCATGAGAGGGAGCAATACCGGAATGGATTTCAGAGCACTGAGAGAACACATGGTCGAAACACAGATCATCGCCCGCGGGGTCAAGGACGCGAGAGTTCTTGAAGCCATGAAGAAGGTCCCGCGGCATCTCTTCATCCCCAAAGAGGAGCAGCACAGGGCATATGATGACAATGCCCTGCCCATCGGGTCCGGACAGACCATCTCCCAGCCCTACATGGTTGCAGTCATGACGGAGCTTCTCCGTCTCACGGGGACCGAAAAGGTCCTCGAGATCGGGACAGGCTCCGGGTATCAGGCGGCAGTCCTCGCTGAGCTGTCCCGTGAGGTCTTCTCCATAGAGCGGATCCCTGAATTGAAAGAGCGCGCTGAACAGAATCTGAGAGAAGCCGGATATGAGAATGTCCGGCTCCGGGTCTACAACGGCTCGGAGGGATGGCCTGATGAAGCTCCCTTCGACCGCATCGTCGTCACCGCAGCCGCCCCGGCCTTTCCTCAGCCCCTCATCGAACAGCTTGCCGAAGGCGGCATCGGCGTTGCCCCGGTCGGGACACACTATGGACAGCAGCTCATCCAGATCACCAAACACAAGAACAAGATCAGCGAGCAGTATTTCACCCCGTGCGTCTTTGTCCCGCTCATTGGGAAACACGGCTGGCAGGAATAATCGCTATCCCCTTATCCATCTATACCCTCAATCTATGTCATTTTCACGAATCAGGCGGTGGGGACAAGCCCCACCGCCTGGATCCTATCCGCAGCCGAACGCTGACACACAAACGAGGACTACGGAAGCGGGCAGAAACCCGGAGGTGCCGGATTGTTCCATCCGCTTACCAGAACGTGGAAGGCGTCGAGCGCCGAATCTCCCCCTGCAACAGCCGCGTACCACATGGCCTCCAGATCTGCAAGCGAGTTGGCCGGGAAGTTAGCCGGGAACGCCGACTCGTTCAGGTAGGCCGCCACCATATCGCGGGCTGCGCGACGAGCGCTGTCACTGGTGCCCCCGCTGCCGACCAGGTCGAACATGGTCAGGCCATTCAGCCTGGAATCGGTCGGGCCGCTGTTGAAGAAATTGTTGAAGAGGGTCGTATGGATGAACGGATTCGTACCGTTGTAGATCCATTGCGGATCATTGGGTTCACCCCCCAACTGTGAGCCCGCGCCGCCCTGCCAGAAGCCAGGTGTGCAGCCTTGGATCGGAATGAGCAATGTGTGGTCGTCGTCGTCAGTTATGTCGTTCGGGAACCCATTCGGATTATAGTGCACCGCTACAACGTTCACCAGCGGATTCGAATCGGTAACCTGGACGGTGTAATCGAAGGTAAAGCTGCAGGTGCCACCCGACGCCACGATGTCGCAGCCATTGGCAACGGCCGTCGCCGTCAGGTCGCCGAGCACCGTGTCCGTCACACTGTTCAGGATCAGGTCCGGGCTATCGGCCGAGCTGAGGTTATTGATCGTAAAGCTGTACGTGATCGTCTCGCCGATGCTGGCGGTGTCCGGGCCGGTCTTGATGACTTCGACCGCTGGCTGGAACAGGTTAGTGGAATGGGATGCTG
>JBLNHB010000329.1:0-3812 GCA_050268805.1 bacterium
GTCGTGACGGGAATTGTGAAGAGGACTCCTACGACAAAGGGGTTCCGTGTAGAGACGATATCCTGGAGGGAGCATGTCCTCTATTCTTGATCTCACGCCCGGCAAGGAAACGTTCGAATACAGGGTGCTCTCCAAACAGCTCTTCCATGTGGAGGTCCGGGAGCATGACACCATACCGGTTGCGTTCCGCGACAGCAACCGGGAAGAGATTGTACGAACGCTGCGCGAACTGGGTGAGAAACACCACATCCGCGATGTGCGGGTCTCCCTGCCTTTTTCCTGGTGTCTCTATTCGATCCTCGATCTGCCGGTAACCAGGAAGAGCGATGTCGAAGGGGCCCTCCTCTTCGAGCTTGAGAAAAACCTTCCCCTGCCGGTGAGTGAATACGTCTCCGATTACCGGATTATCGCGAAGAACAAGACCTCATCGAAGGTGCTCGTTCTCAGCGTCAAGAGGGATTTCCTCGCGCGGATTGACGGAGCCATCCGTGAGGCGGGAATGGCTCTGAACTCCGTGCGCTGCGGCTTTCTGGAGACCCTCTCCCTCCTGTTTAGGAGAAAGGACCTGAAGGACTTTCTCCTCATTGAAATCGACGGGGGCGCCGTCAATATCGCCGTGGTGAAGGACAGGCGCTGCGCGCTCCTCAAGCACCTCGCCGATACCGGCATCCTGGTGAGGGAAGCTGAGTACCTGAAAAACACCTACGCTCTCGACACCATCATGCTCTCCGGTGATGTGACCGACGAAGTGAGGGATGCGCTCGGCATCTCCGGGGTACAAACTGAGGCAGAACCTGCCTCACGGAAGAGCCCGAAACCCTTCAATTTCGAATTCGCCCGGAACGGCATCGGTGAAGGACGGGAGAAGAAGATCGTTCGCTTCGCGCAGCTCTCTGTCGCCGCTTCCTTCCTTCTGATCATGATCGGGTTTTTCTGGCCCGTATACCGTGACTACGCTGCATTGAAAAAAATCGACCGCGAGGTTGACGTGCTCAAGGCGCAATCAGCCGGCCCTCTGGAGCGGAAGAAGCATCTCGAGGAGACGAGGGACAGGCTGAAGTTCCTCGATAAGGTGCAGGCATCCAGGGAAGTACCTGTCCGCGTCATAGCGGAGTTGAGCGCTCTGCTCCCGAAAGAGGCCTGGGTGATCAGCACGAACGTTGACGACAAGGGGTTCGTCGAGGTGAAGGGCTTTGCTTCCAACGCCACGCAGCTCGTCGAAATCCTCGAAAAATCCGATCTCTTCAAGAATGCGGGCTTCTCGGCGCCGGTCATGACAACCGGCGATAAAGCGCGCTATTCGATCAAAATGGAGATCGAGCGATGAAGAGGTCCTATTTCCTGTTGCTCGGAGTCCTCGGCTGCGTCCTGTTTTATACGCTCGTGATGCTGCCGGCTGCCGACCGCCATACAGAAGTCGTTGAAGAATACGGCATGAAGATGGCCACACTCGCGAAGTACCAGGCTTTCATCGCGGGGGCGCCGGCCCTGGAAGAGGACATCCAGGCGGCCGAGGCCGGATTGGAAAAATACAGATTGCTCCTCATCGATGCGCAAAATGACACGATCGGGTTCTCGAAAATGAACAGCTATATCCAGAGTCTCGTCACCCGATCGAAGGTCGAGGTCGTTTCCCTGAAACCGCTGAACGCCAAGAAACACAAGTATTATACCGGCCTGCCGATCCAGGTCAATGTCACCGCAACGGTCAAGCAGCTTCGCGAATTCCTCGAGTTTCTGTCCTCGGGGATGTATCTCGTCAGCATTGATGCCCTGGAGGCGAGCGTGATCAACACGAGCATGCCCGACAAGGTCAGGGTAAAAATCGAACTGTCGGGGTACCGGCCATTATGAACAGAAAATCCGCCATACTACTCGCGCTCGTTCTCCTGTTTTGCTTCTCCTTATGGTATTGTATTCAGGCATTGCTGTCGGAAATCCCGGTCGAGCAGGAGAGCGCCGGGGAAAAACAGGCGGCTGCGAAAACCGAAGAGGAGAAGGTGACTGTCAGGGGCATCGATTACAACGTGATCATTGAAAAGAACATTTTTCACCCGGAGAGAAAATTCGTCGAGAAGCCGCTCCAGCCGGCCCTCCAGGCGCCTCTGGTGCCTCCGCCGGTCATGCCGTCTCTCGCGCTCAAGGGGATTGTGCAAGGTGCGGACAATGAGTTCATCGCCTATCTCTCCATCGACGGCAAGAAGGCCCAGCCGATCCGGGTCGGAGACAGGATCGATGATATAAAGGTTGTAAGTATCACTATGACTGATGTTACAATTAGATGGTTCACAACGGACGTTAAGCTTACCCTCTCGAAAGTCAAATCGATGGGGACAAAGAGGTAGATCATGAAACGCCTCTCTCTGGCTTTGATCATTGCTGTCGCTCTCTTTTCGTGTGCTCAGCAGGCTGTTCAAAAGGAAGCGCCTCCTGCACCGGCCGGTCAACCTGCCGCACAGGAGCTCGTCCTGCCGGATGTGCCGATCGAACCCCCCAAGAAAGAGGAAAAGAAGCCGGAAGTGCAGAAGCCGCCTGTCACTGTCGAAAAGGCCGGAGAAGAGAAGTATGTGATCCTGAACTTCGACGATGCCGATATCGACACCGTGATCTCCACCATGGGAGACCTGCTCCAGATCAATTATATCCTCGCCCCCGGCATCAGCGGCAAGGTGACCATCCAGTCGTATAAGAAGTTCCCGGTAAAAGACCTCTTCAGCATCTTCCAGTCGATCCTCGAAATGAACGGCCTTACCGCGGTCCAGAACAAGGACTTCTACACGATCATGCCGATCGATGCGGCGAAACAGCAGCCCCTCGATGTGGAAAAGGGGAGAGAGGTGAAGATGAAACTCGATTCGAGTTTCATCACTCAGATCGTACCCCTGGAATTTGTGAAGGCCTCTGATGCGGTAAATCTCCTCAGGGGGCTCATGCCGAGGGGGACCGATCTCATCGTGTACGAGCCGACCAACCTTCTGATCGTGACCGCTCGGCCGGAAGGGATCGTCAAATTCATGAAGATCATGGAGGCGATCGATATCGCTCCCACGGAGCGGGAGAACATAAAGACCTTTGTCTACTACTGCGAGAGCGGAGAGGCGAAGAAGCTTGTCGAAATTTTAAAGGATCTCTATGCCCCCAAGGGGGCGGCGAAAAAGCCCACCGGGCCAACTCCGCAGCCAAGACCTCCCGTGTCCCCACCCGGTACGACCCCCCCAAGCCAGCCCGCGTCGTCAACGGTTGTCGGCGGGACAGCCGGTGAACTCGAGGGCGATATCACGATCACAGCTTACGAAGACATTAATGCGATTATCATAAAGTCTTCTCCCGGCGCTTATCTCGCCCTGGTCGAGACCATTAAGAAGCTCGATATCGCTCCGAAACAGGTGTTGATCGAAGTGCTGATCGTCGAATTGACGCTGAATGATACAGAAAGCCTGGGGATCGAATGGATCTTGAAGGCCAGTGGAGACCCTACCGCACTTGGGGGTTATACTCAGAAGAACGTCACTGTTAGTCTCGACGACACGAAGTCAGGCTTCCTCCAGCCGGCGTTGACAGGCATCACTTCTGGGTATTTTGCGGCCATCATTGATCCGGGAAAATTTATCGGGATCATCAGCGCCTTCGCCACGTATGGAAAGGCAAATGTGCTCTCGAGCCCGCACATCCTCGCGCTCGATAATAAAGAGGCCAAAATCGAGGTGGGCGATGAGATACCGATAGCGACCGGTGTGAATACCCAAAATGTGGGGGGAACCGTGCAAACGTCACTTGTGTCGACCGGCCAGATACAGTACAAGACTATCGGC
>JBLNHB010000330.1:0-19654 GCA_050268805.1 bacterium
TGAATGTGGAAGAGAAGATCCAGATCGCGAAGCAGCTCGTGAGACTCGGTGTCGACATCATCGAGGCAGGGTTCCCCATAGCATCGCCCGGTGATTTCGATGCCGTAAAGCGGATCGCAAACGAGGTGCAGGGCACCACGATCGCAGGACTCGCGCGCGCCAAGGAAGAAGACATCAAGCGGGCCTGGGAGGCGATCAAGGATGCTCCGAAGCACCGTATCCATACGTTTCATTCCACATCCGATATCCACCTTAAGCATCAGTTCAGGGTGACCCGGGAAGAAGCGCTCAAGCGGTCCGCGGCGATGGTGCAGCTCGCACGGAGCCTTGCGGAGGATGTTGAGTTTTCTCCCATGGACGCGACGAGAACGGAACTCCCCTATCTCCTGGATGTTGTCGAAGCGGTAATCGGGGCCGGAGCCTCCACCGTCAATATTCCCGACACGGTCGGGTATACGACTCCGACCGAATTCGGCGCGATGATCAAGGCGGTCAAGGAGCGGATTGGGGAGAAGGCCGTCATCTCCGTTCACTGTCACAATGACCTCGGCCTTGCTGTTTCAAACTCGCTTTCAGCGATCATCAACGGCGCAGGGCAGGTGGAGTGCACCGTGAACGGTATCGGGGAGCGTGCCGGCAACTGCTCCATGGAAGAGGTGGTGATGAACCTCGCAACGAGGAAGGATTTCTACCAGGCAATGACGAACATCAACACGAGGGAAATCATTCGGACGAGCAGGCTCCTCACACGGATAACAGGCATACCCGTCCAGCCAAACAAGGCGATCGTCGGGGCGAACGCCTTTGCCCATGAATCGGGTATCCACCAGGACGGGCTCCTGAAAGAGAAAATGACATATGAGATCATTAGGCCGGAGGACATCGGCCTCAAACAGACCGAGCTCGTGCTGGGGAAACATTCAGGAAGACATGCGTTCAAGGCTCGTCTGGCCGAACTTGGATACGATTTGACGCCCGAGGAGATCGAGAGCGCGTTCGTCCGGTTCAAGCATCTCGCCGACCAGAAGAAGGAGATTTTTGACGAGGACATAGAAGCGCTCGTGTCTGAGCAGGTTTCCAGGACGCCCCAGGTCTACAGCCTCATCGAACTCTCGGCTTCAAGCAGTATGAAGACAGAACCCAAGGCGATGGTCAAGATGAAGGTGAAGGGCAAAACGCTCCAGAAAACAGCAAAGGGAGACGGACCCGTTGACGCAACCTACAAGGCCATCGCGTCGCTCACCAAGACCAAGAGCAAGCTGCTCAAGTTCGACGTGAAGGGAATCACCGGTGGGACCGATGCTCTCGGCGAAGTCCTCGTCACCATAGAAGAGGACGGCAGGACCGTGAGAGGCAGCGGGGCCGATACCGACATCATCGTTGCATCGGCGAAAGCATACATCACCGCTCTGAACCGCCTCGAGTCGCGGAAGAAGAAGCAGAAGGGGAATTAGGTGGGAATGACCATTACCGAAAGAATCCTCGCTGCCCACTGCGGCAAGAAGGAAGTCACCCCGGGCGAGCTCATTCGGGCGAAGGTCGATCTGATCCTTGCGAACGATATAACGGCGCCCATAGCGATCAAGGAATTCGAGAAGACTGGTGCCATGGGTGTCTTTGACAAGAGCAGGGTGGCTTTTGTTCCGGACCATTTTGCGCCTCAGAAAGACATCCAGGCAGCCGAGCAGTGCAAGATGCTCAGGGATTTCTCGAAGAAGCATGACCTTTCCCTCTATTTCGAGGTCGGACGGATGGGTGTCGAACATGCACTCCTTCCTGAGCAGGGACTCGTAGTTCCCGGTGATGTCGTCATCGGAGCGGACAGCCATACCTGTACCTATGGGGCGCTCGGTGCTTTTGCGACCGGTGTCGGATCATCGGATGTGGCATCTGCCATGGTCCTGGGAGAGTGCTGGTTCAAGGTGCCGGAGTCGATGAAGTTTGTCTATTACGGCAAGTTGAGAAAATGGGTAGGCGGGAAGGACCTTATTCTCCATACCATCGGCGACATCGGTGTTGACGGCGCTCTCTACCGGGCCATGGAATTCACGGGCGAGGTTGTCGGAAAGCTTCCCATCCACGGCCGCCTCACCATGTGCAATATGGCGATTGAAGCGGGCGGCAAGAACGGGATCATCACTCCGGATACGATCACCGAGAAGTATGTAAAGAAACGGGCACAGAGGAAATACAAATTTTACCGGTCGGATAAGAAGGCCTCCTATGCAGAGGTAAGAGAGTACGACTGCTCGAAGATCAGACCGACGGTTGCCTGCCCCCATCTTCCCTCGAACACAAAGCCTGCCGAGGACCTCTCCGCAGTCACCATCGACCAGGTGGTTATCGGCTCATGTACGAACGGCAGGCTTGAGGACCTCCGGGAAGCGGCGAAGGTGATCAGGGGCAGGAAGGTTAACCCCAATGTGCGGATGGTCGTTATCCCGGCCACCCAGGAGATCTACCGGAAGGCGATGAAGGAGGGACTCCTCGAGATATTCATCAATGCCGAGGCAGCGGTTTCCACCCCTACCTGCGGCCCCTGTCTTGGCGGTCACATGGGGATCCTCGCAAAAGGCGAGCGCGCCATCTCGACGACCAACAGGAATTTTGTCGGTAGGATGGGCCACCCCGAGAGTGAAGTGTACCTTTCGGGGCCTGCCGTTGCTGCTGCATCTGCGGTCTTCGGGAGGATCGCCACTCCTGACGAACTGGGAATCTGATGTCTATCGAAGCGCGGCTCAAGGAACTGGGCATCATTCTCCCCGGGCCTCCGAAACCCCTCGGCTCTTATGTCCCCTGCATTCGGACCGGGAATCTAGTCTTTCTCAGCGGCATGCTCCCTCTCAAAGAAGGGAAACTCCTTGCAGCCGGAAAAGTCGGCAAGGAAGTATCAATCGAGCACGCTCAGGCGGCGTGCCGGCAGAGCGTGGTGAACGCCCTATCGGTGTTGAAGTCGTTCCTCGGGGACCTCGACCGTGTCGATCAGTGCGTCAAAATAACCGGATATGTCTCATCGGCAGACGATTTTGTCCAGCAGCCCCTCGTGCTGAACGCTGCATCTGAACTGCTCTTCGAAATCTATGGTGACAAGGGAAGGCATGTGCGGGCCGCGGTAGGGGTGAGCGTCCTTCCCCTGAATTCACCGGTAGAAATAGATTTTATTTTTGCCGTCAGGGATTAATGGATACATGAGAGATCGCTCTCGTATCCTGCCTTGGCAAGGATGTCCTTGTCCTTGTCCTGCACCATGCTCACAAAGGATTCAACAATGGAGGGATCGAAGAAAGTTCCTGAGCCTTTCAGGAGTTCCTCCAGGGCGTTCCTGACATGGAGTGCGCCCCGGTATGGCCGGGGAGTGACCATTGCATCGAACGTGTCCACAACAGAGAGAATTCTCGCCTTGAAAGTAATTTGCTCCCCTGAAAGACCAAAGGGATAACCAGACCCGTCGTAGCGCTCATGGTGCTGAAGGATCGCAGCTTTCACTCCCTTTATGGTCTCAACAGGACCGAGGATTTCATCGCTGATGACAGGATGTGACCTGATGATCCGGAGTTCCTCCGCTGTAAGCGATCCGGTCTTGGCAAAGAGCGAGGAATCAACGGCGATCTTGCCGATATCATGGAGGATGGCCGCGTATTCGAGGGCTTCGATCTCTCCCGGCTCGAGCCCGATGTGGTGAGCGAGCTTGACAGCGAGAAATCTGACCCGCTCGGAATGTCCTTTGCTGTTGTGCTCCGAAGCCTCGAGGGCATTGACGAGGGACTGGAGCGTGGCAAAGAAATTGGTTTTCAGCTTTTCATAGAGCCAAGCGTTCTCTGCGGCGATCGCAGCATGACTGCTGAGGGTGGAGAGAAGGTCGAGATCGCTGTCGCTGAACGCGGTGCCGTCTGTTTTGTCCTGCAGGCAAAGGGCGCCGATGATCCTTCCCTTCATCCTGATCGGGACCCCCAGCGCGCTTTCTGCATTCAGGGAAGGAGTTTCGGCGGTGCCTGCCGGTTGCTCGGAACGGATGATGACCGGCCGGGAACCGAGGAGGATCCGTTCACAGGTTTCCTGTAGCCGTTGGGGGAGACTTCCCTGTTTTTCGAGACCGTATTCCCTGCTGAAACTGAAAATCACCGTTGAGTAATCATCTCTCTGGATGTGAAGGAACCCCTTCCGCGCGGAGAGCATGTCAGCTGATGTCTTGAGGGTGACCCTGAGAATCTCCTCGCTTTCCACAAGGCCGGATACCAACAGGCTGATATCGCTGATCCGTTTCAGCTGTTCCACCGTCCTCGCTAGTTCATCGTTCCTGCCCCTGATCTCCCGGGTGAGGGTGAGCACTGTTTTGTTCGCGGTTTCGAGCTGTCTGACCTTGTACGTGAGCTGTGAATTCAGTTCCTCGAGTGTCCTCGCATGGTCGAGTTCGGATTTTATCCTCGAGAGCTCCCGGTCTTTTCCATGGTTCAGATCGGAAAGGTTTTTTATTTCACCGAGCATTCTGTTGAAAGCCCTGCCGAGGATACCGATTTCGTCATCTCCCTTGACGGCCATCCGTGCTGACTGAATCCCGCTTCCTGCTGCTCCGGCGGTTCTCATGAGAGCGTTGATGGGCCGAATGATTTTTCTGCTGAAAAGAGAGCTCAGGAGGGCCGAAATGATGAGAACCGACAAGAGGTTCGCAAAGAAGTATACCTTTTTGGTCGATGCCATCTCCTGTTGTTGTTGTGAAATATCGAGGGCGAGTTCGACGACCCCGTTGGTATCCTGTTTGGCGCTATGGCATCCGACGCATCCCAGTTCGTTCCTGATCAGCCGGTAGCTCGTGACGGTCCTATCATGCATGATGGGCTCTTCATCCGACATGCGATAGCCCTGGAGGACATACCCCCGTGATTTGGAACCGACTTCATCTTCATTGTTTGAAACGAGAATGACACCGTCCCTCGAGAGCACCCGCAAGGACAGAATCTTGGGGTTCTCACCGATACTGGAGATGATCTCTTTGACCGATGTGCCATCGTGTTTTTTCATGGCGTCTTTGACGCTGTGATGAACGATTGCCGTTATGAGTGAAGAATTCTTGAGAGTAGCGTCGAGAGCTCTCTTTTCCTGGATTTGTATTACAAAAAGAGTCGATGCTCCCATAATAAGGAACAGTATGGTGAATAAAAGCAGAGTGAGTTTTGTTCTTAAGAACATAATATTATTCGGTTCCAGCAAATTATATGCCAAAAAATTGACCATTCTATGGGCAAAAGAGGGTCTTTTCCTCTGGAAAGGAGGCTGAAAATGAGTGTTTTCAAACAGGGTGCGGGGAAATACTCAATTGAAGACCTGAAAAGAGGGAATAGAAGGGGACTGATTCAAGTATAATAGCAGCATGCCGCTACAACCGGCGATACGAGGTACGAAATCCATGTCAAAACCTGTTGTTGCGATCGTGGGCAGGCCGAATGTCGGGAAATCCACCCTTTTTAACCGCTTGATTGGATATGCCAAGGCGATTGTGAAGGATGTTCACGGGGTCACGAGAGACAGAAACTACAGCGACATGGTCTGGGAGGACCGGGTGCTGACCCTGGTTGACACCGGGGGATTCTTCCCGGAAACAGAAGAGATGCTAAGCCTGATCCGGAAGCAGGCGTTGTATGCGATCGAGGAGGCGGATCTTATCATCCACCTGCTCGACGGAAAGGAGGGGTTCAACCCCCTTGATCTCGAGCTGGCCACGATCATCAGAGCATCAGGAAAGAAGACCCTCTGGGTTGTCAACAAGATCGATGATCACCGCAAGACGGATCGTATCCTCGATTTTTATGAGATCGGCGCAGCCGATCTCATGCCGGTATCGGCCGAGAGCGGATATGGCATCGATGAACTGATGGAAAAAGTCCTCACGCTTCTGCCGGAGACCCCTGTGCGCGAGGAACCGGAGTATCCGAGGATCGCGATCGTGGGAAAGCCGAACGTGGGCAAGTCAACGATCGTCAACACGCTCCTCGGCAAAGAGCGGATGATCGTCTCGCCCGTCGCCGGCACGACAAGGGACTCCGTTGACAGTGTCTGCAGATATTATGGGAAAAAATATATTCTCATCGATACTGCTGGCATCAGGAAGAAATCGAAAATCGACGCTTCCCTTGAGGAGGCCTCGGTCCAGAAGGCGATCGGGAGCATCGAACGGGCGGACGTGGTCGTTCTCCTTCTCGATGCCACGGCGGGGATTACTGATCAGGACCAGAGTATCGCCGGGCTGGCACTGAGAAGAGAGAAGGGACTGGTCCTTCTCTTCAACAAATGGGATCTTGTCCATGAGCCCGAAGCCCGGTATCGGCAGATCATGAGCGAGATCGGGACCAAGCTCTGGTTTGCGCGGTTTGCGCCTGTCCTTACGGTTTCCGCCCTCTCAAAGAGACGGGTATCAAAGCTCTTTCCGGCTGTCGATACCGTCATCGGCGAAATGTCCAAGCGTATATCCACCGCAGAGCTGAACAAGATGAGAGATGAAATCGAGTCGGTGCTGCCTTCGTACCGGGGCAGAAAAATAAAGTTGTATTACGCCACCCAGGTGGGGGTCCGGCCGCCTTCCTTCGCATTTTTCGTGAACCATCCCGAAGGGGTGAAGGAGCAGCACATCAGGAGGATCGAAAATAGTTTGCGCGGCCGGTACTCTTTTGAGGGAACGCCCCTGAACATTTTTATCCGGAAGAGGGAATAGGCTGTGACCTTGTCGAGACTGTTCATGGACAGCATCCGCGCCTTTGTCAGGGACCGCGCATCGATCTTTGCGGCATCCATGTCATTCTACGCGATCATGGCGATCGTCCCGTTCATCCTCTTCCTCATCACCATCATGAGCTTCGTGATCGGAGAAGACGCCGAACTCCGGCAGTTTATGGTGTCGAAGATCCTCGAATCCTTCCCGCAAGCGACGCGGAGCATAACCGATGAGATCGCAAGCCTGGTTTCGTACAGCGGGATCGGAATCGTCAGTTTTTTCCTCTATGCTTACCTCTCGTTCCAGTTCCTGAAATCCGCGGAGTTCGCGATGAATGCCATATTCAAGACCCCGGCGAGACGGGCGATCCACCACTCCCTCCTCGTTTCGTTCGGCATCATTACCTTCATCATCCTCTTTTTCGTCGCCTCTTTCAGCGTGGCCACGGTCTTCAACCCCTCTCCCCTGCTCAAACCGTATCTTCCGGCGTTCGAGATAAGCGTCATTACGCGCATTCTGATCCAGTTCCTCATTCCCTTTATCCTCATATGGCTCATCATGTCGCTCCTCTATCTCATTTTACCGATCAAACGGCCACCCCTTGTCGTATCCCTGAAAGCCGCTTTCCTCATCAGCATTCTCTTCGAGCTTGCCAAACACGCCTTCACCTGGTATGCCGGAAATGTCTCAAAACTAGGCCACATCTATGGTCCACTCAGCGCATTCATCGTGTTTTTGCTCTGGGTCTATTATTCGAGCTGCCTCTTTCTCATCGGAGCGGAAATGATCACCATTCTCAAAGAACCAAAGGAGGAGGTGTATGTTCAATCTTATTGGTAAGATGGTGGAGGTTGAGGCAAACAGCATTACCTACACAGGAAAGCTCGTGGAAATGAACGAAACGGAAACCCATCTCCTGACAGAGAACGGCTGGGTCGTGGTCATGAACCAGGACATCCTCTCGGTCAGAGAGATAGCCGAATAGCAATGGTCTGATACACCGTGAGAGTGGAGGACCTTTCCTGCAGAACCGCACTCCCATCGCCGCAGTGACCGCGGGGAACCTCTGGGCAGGCATATGGAACATCTCCTGGCCTATGTTCCTCATCATGATCTTCAATTTCCTTTCGGGATTCATCAACATCTACGCTGCGGGCTTCATCAGCCCCACGATCCAGGCCGCACTCGGCTTTGTCGAGCAGCTCTATTTTCTCATTATTATCATCATCAACGCCATTAACATCGGCACGATTGCCCTGATCTCACGTGCGGCCGGAGCCGGCGATCACCTGAGGGCTGTGGCGGTTGCACGCCAGTCCCTGCTGTTCGGCGGGTTCTCGGCAACAGTCATCATGATTACGGGAATTTTGTTCTCCCGCACGATCATCGCCGTCGCCGGATTTCCTCCCGAGACACGTGATATCGCGTCCTTTTTTTTCCGGGTCTTTGCGATCATGCTCCTGCCGAATGCTGTGTTGATCATCTCCAATGCGATCTTCCAGGCAAGCGGTGAGGTGAAGAAACCGCTCCTCACCATGGCGTTCGTCACCATTGTCCATATCGCGTTGCTTTCTCTCTTTGTATTCGGCTTTCTTTCCTTCCCCTCTTTAGGCTATCAGGGGATCGCTGCAGCGACTGTCCTGTCCATCACTGCCGGAATGGCCGTGAACCTCATCCTCTTTTCCCTTACCCGGTGGAGGGCCATCTACGCGTTTCCCCCGAGGACCTCTCTGGAAACCATGCGGAGGATAGCCGGTCTCGGCTGGCCTGTTGCCCTTCTTCAGGTCGCATGGAATGCCGGGAGCATCATCCTCTACAACATCCTCGGACGCCTCGGGGACAAGAGCATCACCGCCCTCGCTTCCATAACAGCCGGTCTCAGGATCGAGGCGATCATCTATCTTCCCGCCTTTGCCCTGAACATGGCGGCGTCGGTTCTCATAGGCCAAAACCTCGGAGCCGGAAACAGCGGCCGGGCAGAAGAGACGGGGTGGAAAATCGCCAAGGCAGGTGTTGTGCTCATGAGCTCGATGGCAGTGATCATTTTCATCCTCGCGGAGCCGCTTGCCCGCATCCTCACCAATGACCCTCATGTCCATGCAGAGACAGTGCGGTATCTGCGGTTCAATATGCTCTCCGAGCCGTTCATGGCGCTCAGCGTCGTGCTCGGAGGATGTCTCCAGGGAGCGGGTGACACGCGGGGCGCCATGTGGGTGATCGTCAGGGCGATGTGGCTGATCCGCCTGCCGCTTGCCTACCTGCTCGCGATTGTGCTCGGCTATGGAGCGCCAGGGGTCTGGGGAGCGATGGTCATCTCCATGTGCGTTCAGGGACTCCTCATGACTGCCCGCTTCAGGAGCGGCCGCTGGAAAACAGTCGTTGTTGACTGAAAGGTTTTTGTGAAGTCACGAGGGATCTCCATATTGTGCGAAGGGACATGAGGGAGCCGGGAGAGGATCACAGTATCCAGGGGAGAAGAAACAGTATCCCTGCAAAAACTGGAAGTCCAAAAAAAGAAAGGCGGAAGGATGAGAACCGGATTCGACGATGCTATGAAGGCTGCCTTCGAGGATATGTACGAGATCCTGCGGTGACGACCTCCGCACTCAGAATTGATCGTCGAGGATGGTACACTATCAGCGTTGTCCCTCTTGCTGCCCATAGCACTTCTGTCTTCAGTATGATTCGCTTCCCTTCGCGCGCAGTGTCACCCGGAGGATTTCAGCGGGCCGCCAGAGGCGCATGCGAGGGCCCCATATGCCCGTACCGCGGCAGACGATGACGGTCATGCCGTTAACCTCATACTGCCCTGCAAGGAGCGGGTAGGTGTACTGAACCAGATAGCCAAAGGGCCAGATCTGTCCTCCATGGGTGTGGCCGGAGAGCATCAGACCTGCGCCGGTGCTTGCTATCCTGTTTGCTTCCCAAGGCGTATGAGAGAGGAGAATCGTTGCACCCAGGGGTCGGCCCGCAAGCGCCTTGGAGACGGGATCGCCCTCCTGACCAGAATTGTGGTTGGCTGTAAGGTCGACCACTCCTGCGAGGACAAGTGATGGCCGGACTTCGACCCACGTGTTGTTCAGCACGGTGATGCCGTCATCATTCAGAAGAGACGTAATCGCATTCTGACGACCATGGGATTCGTGGTTTCCCAGGACCGCCCAGACTCCCAGAGGCGCAGAGAGACGCTGCAAGACGGGGAACAGTTCCTCCTGAGGCTGGCCATGCCCTTCGAAGAGGTCGCCCAGCAGAACAACGATGTCGGGTTTCTGTGCCTGCACCTGAGCAACGCGTGCCTCCAGCCACCGCCTGCCGAGCTGCGCCCCAACGTGCAGGTCAGACAGGGCAACAAGTACCGTGCCATCTATCTCTTGGGGAAGACCAGAGAGCTCCACCTCATACTCTTGCACTACCGGCGGCCGAAGGCCCTGCACGAGTGCGACCACAGAAAGCACCCCTCCGGCGACCAGGGCCATTCCCCGCAGCGAAGGTGCAAACCGCCTCAGAAGAAAGCCGAACCCGGTGATGATGTCAATCATGAGAAGGGAAACAGTGGTCAGGAACACCACAGCCATCCAGTTCATGCCGAACAGCTCCAGCATCCTCGCTATCGGACCTGTGCTACTGTGCCCGAAGATGCGGCCAAGGAGAAAGAGTGCCCATAGGCCTATGCCTGCCTCCATGAGGATTTTTCGGGGAACGCGGTGCATCAACAGCGGCACAGAGCCTGAACGCCAGAAGACATAAACGTGCATCAATGTGACGGCCGACAGAAGAATTATTCCAAACATTCAACCTCCCTGAGAATCACTATTTTCTATTCTACCACCGAACACCCGGGGGATTATGGTCCTGAAAAGGTATGGTCGCAAAAAAAATTATCGCCACACCCGCTCATATTCGTGCATAATATCGGGGAGGAGGCTTCCATTCTGCAAGGCAATCTGTTTCCCGAAATAGCCGCGATTTCACTCCAGTCCGGGAGCAGCGGAAACTGTATTTACGTTGAAGCAGGAGAGACGAAGCTGCTCTTCGATGCGGGTCTCAGCGGAACACTGGCAGAGGAGCGCCTCGCACGATTCGGCCGCGACATCCGTGACATTGATGCGGTGATCATATCCCATGACCATGCCGATCACATCCGGTGCGCCGGTATTTACAACAGAAAGTACCGGCTGCCTCTCTATGTAACTCCCCGAACGCTCGACTCTGCCGAGGAACGCTCTCCCCTCGGCCTTCTGAAAGATGTACGGCATTTCCGCGCGGGGGACGCGCTCTCCTTTCAGGACGTGGCCGTCAGGACGATCCCGACCCCCCATGACGGCGAAGATGGAGTGGTCTTTGTGATAGAAGGGAACGGGAAACGGCTCGGAATCATGACCGACCTCGGCCATGTATTCCCTGGGTTTGAGGAAGATATCAGGACCCTTGACGCGGTCTTTCTGGAGAGCAACTACGATGAGCACATGCTGAGGAGCGGTCCCTATCCGGTCTTTCTCAAGAAGCGCATCCAGGGTCCTGGCGGGCATCTATCGAACAGGGAATCCGCCGAACTTCTCCTCGCCGCAGCAGAATACGGGAGACTCAGGTGGGCCTGTCTTTCCCATCTCTCCGGCCATAACAACCATCCCTCAATCGCCCTCAGGACGCACCGTCACATACTCGGGAACGATTTCCCGCTCTTCATTGCGGGGAGGCATGAACCTTCCGATATGCTCATTCTCTGAGAAATCTCCCGCTCGGATTGACAACCCTTCCCGGCGCTGATAGAATTTAATCAAACATGAGATGAATCATGTCATCCCCGCTCTTGGAGGAAACGGTATGGCGATTCCCCTCCAGATAACCGCGCACAATTTTGAACTCACCGACGCCATCGAACGTGAAATCCGGAAGAACGCCGAGAAGCTGGAGAAGTTCTACGACCGGATAAACCGGTGCCGGGTGGTTGTTGAAGTTCCCCATCGCCACAAGCGCGAGGGCAAGCTCTATAATGTCCGCATCGATATACGGTTGCCGGGAAAGAATCTGGTCATAAAGCGGGAGCAGCATGAAGACCTCTATGTCGCCGTACGGGATGCCTTTTCAGCGGCGATCCGTCAAATCGAGGACAAAGCACGCCGGGAGCGCGGCGATGTGAAACAGCATGAGGAGATGGATCATGCCCGGGTCAGCGCCATTTTTTTTGATGAGGGTTATGGCTTTCTCAGAACCCCTGGGGGCAGGGAAATCTATTTTCACGAAAACAGCGTTCTCAATAGCGGATTCAAGAGGCTTTCTGTTGGTATTGAGGTCCGCTACACAGAGGAGATGGGAGAAGAAGGACCGCAGGCAAGCACGGTGGTTTCTCTGTAGGGATTCTCGATGGTTGCAGGGCTGACATCTTTATTGGCTCATGGCAGCAATAAAAACTTGCACCTGGTGCCCATCTATGATATAGTTTTTTTGTAGCCGTTTATTATTTATATATCATGTTTCCCTATCGTTTGCGAGGGAACAAAGATAAAGAAAGGAAGGGCAGAATGAAGAAGGATGATCTGAAGAAGATTCTCGCCGGCCTGAGCATTACCGGTCTTTTATCAGGCGCCGGGATCACGGCCTCTGCTCCTCACGCGTTCGGAGGGAGCGGGTGAAGCAGTAAAAAGTCCGGTGCAGATAGCACGGGAAAGACCGAAAAGAAGTCCCAGGAGCAGATGGGACAGAGCGGCTGAAGTGTCGGGAAGAGCGGCGCTGGGAGCGTCGAAAAGTCCGACGAAGGCAAGCAGGAAACAGAGGGTAAGGAAAAAGGCAAGGCTGAAAAGCAGAGCGAAAGCAAATAAGCCTGTCCGCGGTCATACATCAGGGTTCAGTGAGCAGGAGGCGGGGTATCCGGCCTCCTGTTTTTTGTCTCTCCGTTGTTCCACTCCTCTTCTCTGTTGACCATGTCTTCTCTCCTGAGATTTGATTTCTGGTAAGATAATGGTGCGATGAAGAGGACGGGTAATGAAGAACTTCAAAGGATCTATCCTGCCTGCAGGTCTGTCCTCGGTTCTCACACCTGGAAAAGAATCATAAATGCCTGCACGGATGATCTTGACCCCGGGAAGTTTTCTGACATACTTTCGTACTATCTGAATGATCCCGGGGTGCTGGGATTCATTCCTGAGCTTGCGCGTCTCGAGTGGGCGCTCTTCTGGCTAAAGAACAGCAACATCAGGTTACCTGCGGAGGTTGGTGCATGGGTGACAAACCCGACGCTGCAGGTGCTCAGACTTTCCTGGAAAAATCTCCTTTTCCTCCTTTCCCCTGAAAAGGAGGGCAAAAAGGAAGAGCCGGTCCTGGAAGAGGAGATCGTTCTCCTCTGGATCGATCCGAAGAGCATGACGCCAAGGACCGGGATTGCTTCGAATGAAGATCTCCTTGCCCTGAAGATTGTCGTTGAGGGCATCGATCCTGATGACGCGGCTCGCGAAGGAAACCTGACCGTGGGTGCCGTCTACAACCTCCTCTTCCGTGCCGGCAAAAAGGGGATCCTCAGGCCGCCGAAATCATTGATCCGGCGAGACCCTGAGACGTTCCCGAAGGGCTCGGATATTGATGAGCAGTTCTTCTCGTCCCCCGTGTTCACCCTCCAGTGGCACATCACCCAGGTTTGTGATCTCCGCTGCAAGCACTGCTATGACCGGAGCGATATCTCCCCTCTCGGCCTGGACCAGGCCATGGGCATTCTCGATGACATGCGGTCGTTCTGCAGGAGCAGGAACGTGAGTGGACATATTTCCTTCACCGGGGGGAATCCCCTTCTCTACCCCAATTTCATCGAGCTCTATCGCGCCGCTTCCGAGCGGGGGTTCAGTCTCGCGGTCCTCGGCAATCCAGCTCCCCGCCGGGAGATCGAAGAGATCATGGAGGTGGAGAAACCCGGCTTTTTCCAGGTGAGCCTCGAAGGTTTGCCTGAACACAATGACTTTATCCGTGGGGAAGGGCACTTCAGGAAAGTGATGGATTTCCTCACAGTCCTGAAAGAGCTCGGCATCTGTTCCATGGTAATGCTCACCCTCACGAGAGACAATATGGACCAGGTCCTTCCCCTCGCGGAGGTTCTCAGGGTTAAGGCCGATGTCTTTACTTTCAACCGGCTCTCCCTCGTCGGCGAAGGAGCGAACCTCGCCCCTTCTGAAAAGGGAAGATACGCCGATTTTCTCGATGCCTATATGAAAGCAGCCGAACAGAACCCCATCATGGGATTAAAAGACAATTTGATCAACATCCTGTTGCGCCGAAAGGGTTCAAAACCCTTTGGCGGCTGCGCCGGGTACGGCTGCGGAGCGGCGTTCAATTTCATGACGGTCCTGCCGGACGGAGAGGCACATGCCTGCCGGAAATTCCCTTCTCCCCTCGGTAACGTCCTGGGAGAGGGGATCGCGGGTGTGTATGAGTCGGAAAGAGCGGAGCAATACCGGGCAGGATGCCGTGCCTGTGCATCCTGCAGGATAAGGCCGGTCTGCGGCGGATGCCTCGCTGTCACGCACAGTTTCGGCCTCAATGTTTTCGAGGAAAGAGACCCGTACTGTTTCATTGATACGGCTTATTAGCCGCATTCTTTTCCGTATCATTGTGGAGCGGATCAGGAGGGCATGACATGACACGTCTCAGGCTGAGCAGGAGAGCGGTCCAGAGCCTCATCGCCCACGCCACAAAAGGATATGAGGAACTGTATAAGCGCGAGGTCGGCGGCCACCTTCTGGGATACAGAGAGGGGCGTGGGTTTTCCGTGAGCAGGATCATTCCCTATAATACCCCGTACAGGACACGGAGCGAATGGAGCCCCAATCCCTACCATTTCGAGAAGAAAGGCAGGGCACTGGAGACAAAGCACCTGAAGTGGATCGGCATTTACCACAGCCATGTGGAAGTCGCAGGTACCGCCAGCACCATCCAATCCCCTGAGGACAAGATATCCCACCTCATGTCGAATCGCCCCATCGAGATCATCATCCGGATCGCCAACTATAAGATGAACAGCCCGAAACAGTGCCTCTCGTACTCTGTCAATTTCCGTGAGGAAGGGTTCTACTATTACGACATCTGCGCTGATATGAAAGACAAGGATGGGAGGATAGGAAGGATAAAAGTTGTTGAATGAGCACTGTTTGCTCTTCTCTTATAACGCTATACCGTCGATTCTCTTCAATCCTGCCTCAACGGCAACTTTGACCGCTTCTTCATATTCACGTTTCATAATCCTCCGGTCGAGGGGAGGGTGCTCTCTCGCTTCGTAGCAGGGATAGTACTGGTCCATGATGTTTATATAGGTATTCCTTGAAATTTCCCCGGCGATGAAACGCACGACTTCCTTTGTCCCGGCGATGCCTTCGGGCATGACGAGGTGACGGATGAGGAGGCCCCGCTCGGCGATTCCCAGCTGGTTCATCGCGAGGTCTCCCACCTGCCGGTGCATCTCTTTGATCGCGGCCCTGGCGATGTCGGGATAGTCCTTAGCGCTGGAATACTTATCTGCCATGGCAGGGTCTGCATACTTGAAATCGGGCATGTAGATATCGATGACGCCATCGAGGATCTTCAATGTCTCGAGAGATTCGTATCCCCCGCAGTTATATACGATGGGAACTTCAAGACCCTTTTCAGCAGCCACGGCCAGAGCATGGAGGATCATCGGCACCTGATGCGTCGGTGTCACGAGGTTGATGTTGTGGCAACCCTGTGCCTGGAGAGAGAGCATGACATCGGAGAGCTTTTCAAAAGATATCTCGGCTCCCTCTCCCTCGTGGCTTATGGTCCAGTTCTGGCAAAAGAGGCAGCCCAGGTTGCAGAAACTGAAGAATATCGTACCCGAGCCGAACCTCCCAACGAGGGGTTTCTCTTCACCAAAGTGGGGACCCCAGCTCGCGACAAAAGGTCTGTCTCCGGTCCTGCAGAAGCCTTTCTCTCCCGCCGTCCTGTCTACGTTACACGAGCGCGGGCAAAGGATACAATTTTTGAGAATTTCTTCCGCAGCGTGCACTTTGTCCCATAGCTCATTCGGTGTGAGCTTACGGTATGCAACGGTAAAACTCATATTATTTGATAAACGAGCAGCAGTAGTCGGTGAGCGTTTTTACTTTGAGTCTGAATTTTGAATTGGCAGGGACTTCGAAGGACTGGCCGCCCTGAATGCTCTTCCACGCTTTCTCTCCGGGCAGGAGTACGTCCATATCACCCGACAGGATTTCCATGACCTCTTTTTCAGCGGTGTTGAACTCGTACTCGCCCGGCTGCATGATGCCGAGGGTCTTCTTGGAACCGTCACTGAAGAGCACGGTCCTGCTCGTTACTCCGCCGTTGAAAAAGATGTTGGCTTTCTTCACCACGGTTACATTCTTGAACTCGGACATGTCGGTCTCCTGGTAATTTTTGCTCCATTATCGCATATCGTCAAGGGTTTTCGCGAATGATGGGGTATAATATAGCCTGAAAATATGGATAAGGAGACAATGCAGGAAATGACTAAAGCGGTTAAGGGAGCACACACTGAATGGAATCTTTCACCGCTCTTCGACAGAGACGATGATCCGCGCTTTGAAGAGAAGAGAAAAATCATCGAGCAGAAGAGCTATGAGTTCATCAACAAGTGGAAAGACCGCAGAGATTACCTCGAGGACCCTTCTGCCCTGAAGCAGGCGCTCGATGAGTATGAGCAGTGGAGGCGCCACTATGGGAGCGAGGGTGATGAGGGATATTATTTCATGCTCAGGACCTCCCAGGATCAGAACGATCCTGCGTTGAAGGCGAGACTCAACAGGATCGAAGAGTTCAGCAAGAGAATCGAGAACGACATCCAGTTCTTCTCGATCCGCGTCGCCAGGATCAAAGCAGAGGATCAGGAGAAGTTTCTCAGCTATCCCGGACTCGTACCGTACCGCCACCATCTCGAACGGCTCTTTGCCGAAGCGCAGTATCTCCTGAGTGAGCCTGAAGAGAAGATCATGAATCTCAAGGCAACGACATCCTATTCGAACTGGGTGCGCATGACCTCGGGCTTTCTGGCCAAAGAGCAGAGAGCGGTCCCTGATGACAAGGGAAAGAGGAAGGTGAGAAGCTTCTCGGAGATCGCGAGTCTCATGAACAGCAAGAAGAAAGTCGTACGCGACGCCGCAGCTATGGCATTCAATGACGTTGTGAAAAAGCATGAGGAGGTCGCGGAGGCGGAGATCAACTCGATCCTCGGAAATAAGAAGGTGGACGACAAACTCCGGAACGTTCCTCGACCAGATTTTACGAGGCACCTTCATGATGATATCGAGAGCGAGGTCGTGGACAGCCTCATCCAGTCTGTATCCGCGAGGTTTGACATTTCTTCACGGTACTACCGGCTCAAGGCGAAGCTGATGAAGGTGAAGAAGCTGAGGTATCACGATAGGAATGTCGAATATGGAAGGATCGAGAAGAAATATCCCTACCATGAGTCCGTCGACCTCGTGCGGAGGGTCATGGAGAAGCTCGACCGAAAGTTCGGCGATATCTTCAAGGGATTTGTCGAAAACGGCTTCATCGATGTTTTCCCCAGGAAGGGAAAGGTCAATGGTGCCTTTTGCGCTCATCTCCTGATCTCTCAGCCCACCTACATTCTCCTGAATCACACCGATAAGCTCCATGACGTGTTGACCATCGCCCATGAGCTGGGCCACGGTATCAACAATGAGCTGGTCAAGGAGAGGCAGAATGCGCTTAATTTCGGCACTCCGACCTCGACCGCGGAAGTCGCGAGCACGTTTATGGAGGATTTCGTCCTCGAAGAGATCATGAAGCAGGCGGATGACGAGCTGCGGCTCTCGATCATGATGATGAAGCTCAACGACGATGTCTCGTCCATATTCCGGCAGGTCGCCTGCTACCGGTTCGAGCAGGAGCTCCATCAGGCGTTCAGACAGAAGGGGTATCTGTCGAAAGAGGAGATCGGGAAGCTGTTTCAGAAGCACATGGCATCGTACATGGGTGATGCGGTCGAGCAGTCGCCCGGCTCAGAGAGCTGGTGGGTCTACTGGAGCCACATTCGCGCGTTCTTCTATGTGTACTCCTACTCGAGCGGTCTCCTTATCTCAAAGTCGCTCCAGAACTCAGTCAAAAAGGATCCGCAGTTCATCGCGAAGGTCAAAGACTTTCTTTCGACGGGCCTCTCGGACTCTCCTGCGAATATATTCAGGAAGCTCGGCGTCGATATCAGAGACAAGACGTTCTGGGACAAGGGGCTCGACGAGGTTGAGCATCTTCTGGAGGAAACGACACGCCTCGCGAAGAGAATGAAGAAGATATAAATAAAGGCCACCCCCAATTGCCTCTCCGCTTAATTGCTGCGCGTCCTTTGCTGTTGCAACCTGTCAAGAAACGCAACGCGGAATGAGGAATATCATGTTTTCATGCTTGACCGATTCATCGGATGGTGTTATTTTTAAATAAAGGACGATAATCATCCCGTTTCTTTTTATAAGGGATCGGCTAGAAAGGAGGTCAAGATGAGAAAGGTCCAGACAATTACAGTAATTGCAGGTCTTCTGTTCGCGCTCGCTGCGGGCGCTGAAAATATACAGACTCCCAAAGAAACAAAAAAGATCGAGCCCTTACCGCAGGATTTGGAAATTCAATTAGCGCTCAGCGCTCTGCCGCCGCACCTCAGGGGCAATGCAACCGTATATGTTTTAAACCCTGAGAAGGGCTTTGAAGTTGCCCGCAAGGGTACGAATGGATTCCACGCCTTTGTTGCGCGAACCGGCGATGATGTGTTCAGAGGGTCCTGGCCCTTTACGGAATATAGAGATGATATTCTTTACCCGATTTCCTTTGATAGCGCGGGCGCCAAGGCACAGATGCGGGTCTTCTTTGACGCAGCAGAAATGCAGGCCAAGGGGACTCCTCCTGGTGAACTCAAAAAGATCATAAAGGACCGTTATAAGAACGGATACTATAAGGCGCCGGAACGGGCCGGTATCTCCTACATGCTGGCTCCAGTGCACAGAACGTACACTAACCCGGACGAAAACGACAGTGTCATCACCCTTAACCTGCCACACGTCATGTACTACGCCCCCAATGTTTCCAATGAAGACATCGGCGGCGCGAAGCCCGGTCCCGATAGCATGTATCCTTTTGTTATACTGCCCGGCCCCCATGGATATATCATCCAGCTTCTCGACGTGACGGAACGAGCAGCAATTACTAAAGGGTACGAAGAGATGCTCGCACGACTCTGCAAAATCAAAGAAGTGTGGTGTTTGCCAAAAGAAACAGGTCAATATTGACCAAAGGAGGTTCCCGATGAGATACGTCGATGGATATGTTATTCCTGTTCCGAAGAAACACCTGAAAACCTATATCGGCATGGCCGGCATGGGAAAGAAGATGTGGATGAAGCACGGTGCTCTCGATTATAAAGAGTGCGTCGGCGAGGACCTAAAGACAAAGTGGGGGACGTCTTTTTCGAAAATGATGAAGTTGAAACCCGGCGAGACCGTGGTGTTTTCGTATATCGTCTTCAAATCGCGGGCGCATCGTGATCGTGTCAACGCAAAAGTGATGAAAGAGATGGAGAAGATGAGCGAGATGAAGGAGATGCCCTTCGACGTCAAGCGCATGGTCTACGGCGGATTCACCGTACTGGTCGACGTATAGCGCTGCGTACTGACGGCCTGAGAATCTGCACTCTTGCCGGAGAAAAGGCACGTATAGAGTTCATTGAATGAAGGAGCAGAGGGGATATGAAAAAGATCATACCCCATTTATGGTTTGACAAGGAAGCAAAGGAGGCGGCCGAATTCTACACTTCGGTGTTCCCCAAATCAAAGATCAAGGACGCAACGATGCTCCATAACACCCCTTCCGGTACGGTGGATATCGTTACTATCGAGCTTTTTGGGCAGGAATTCATGTTGATCTCCGCCGGTCCTCTCTTTAAGTTTAACGAAGCGATCTCGG
>JBLNHB010000331.1:0-3376 GCA_050268805.1 bacterium
TTACCACGCATTCCTCAAAACCGACGATCCATGTCGACATCTGCTCGAAATGCCATCCGTTCTTTACCGGCAAGCAGAAGCTCGTGGACGCGGAAGGCCGCGTAGAGAAATTCAAGAGGAAGTACGGCACGCAGAGCAAGTAGCGAAGCTCAACCCTGAAAGTCGTTTGTCCGAGCCGGGCGAACGGCTTTTTTGTTTGGTGACTCATGCTGAAATTCCCGCGCGGTTTACCCGCATGCATGAAGAGAGGTGCGATGAAAAATGTCGGTGGACAGGCAGTAATCGAAGGTGTCATGATGAAGGCGCCGAACGGGTGGTCTGTTGCGGTGAGAGACCCGAAGGGAGAGATCCACATCAAGAGACAGCCGACCGCGTCCCGGAAGGGGTTTGTAAAGCTGCCCATCATCAGGGGTGTTCTGGCCCTCGCCGACGCCCTGATCATCGGCATACAGGCGCTCGACTTCTCCGCTTCGAAGGCATACACGGGCGAAGGGGAAAAGCCGCTTACTCCCCTCTCGATCAGCCTCACGATCATCGCCGCCTTCGGCCTGGCGATCCTGCTCTTCCTGCTCCTTCCGCTCTATCTCACCAGGCTCATACCGGCAACGGAGCAGAGCTCTCTCTGGTTTAACGTCGTCGACGGCCTGATCCGTGTCTTCCTCTTCATCCTCTACGTGTTCTGCGTGGGTCTGTGGAAGGAGATGGCCCGCATCTATGAATACCATGGCGCGGAGCACAAGGTGATCCATGCCTATGAAGAAGGCCTCGATCTCAACCTCGACAATATCAGGCGCTACAGCACCCGCCACCCCCGGTGCGGCACGAGTTTCCTCTTCATCGTCATGATCCTCAGCATCCTCGTCTTTTCGTTCATTCCCCATTCCTGGAATTTCCTTGCCAAGTTCCTGTCCCGGATTGTCCTCATCCCGGCGATCGCGGGGTTTTCCTATGAGGTCCTCCGTCTCTCTGCCAAGTTGAAAGACAATATGCTGGTGAGGCTCATGATCCTCCCCGGGCTCCTGCTCCAGAGGCTCACCACCCGTGAACCCGACGATTCGCAGATCGAGGTGGCGATCGTGGCGCTCAAAGAAGCGGTCATTCTGGGAGGCGAGTCATGATCGACAAATTGAGAGACATCGAGAAGCGGTATGACGAGCTGACCGAAAAGCTCTCCGATCCGGCCGTCATCGCCTCTCCGAAAGAGTTCCAGAAGTATTCAAAAGAGCAGTCGGACCTCCAGCTGATCGTGACCAAGATACGGGAGTACGCGAAGGTCCTGGACGGCATCGGGGAGGCCGAGGCGATCTTGAAGAGCGGCGACGCCGACCTCAAGGAGCTCGCCAAGGAAGAGCTCCAGTCCCTCAAGGAGCGGGTCCCCCTCCTCGAAGAGGAACTGAAACTGCTCCTCATCCCAAAAGACAAGCGCGACGAGCGGAACGTCATCCTCGAGATCAGGGCCGGCACCGGCGGGGATGAAGCGGCCCTGTTCGCGGCAAACCTCTTCAGGATGTACTCGAAATACGCCGAGTCGAAGAAATGGAAAGTTGAAATCATCGATTCCAACGCCACCGGCATCGGCGGCTACAAAGAGATCATCGCGACGATCAGCGGCAAGGGCGTGTACAGCCGTCTCAAGTACGAAAGCGGCGTGCACCGGGTACAGAGAGTCCCGGTGACCGAAACATCGGGGAGAATCCATACCTCCGCCGCCACCGTTGCGGTCCTTCCCGAAGCAGAGGAAGTGGACATCAAGATCGAAGAAAAGGACCTCAGGATCGATACCTTCTGCTCATCCGGAGCAGGGGGTCAGAGCGTCAACACCACCTACTCCGCCGTCCGGATCGTCCATATCCCCACCGGCCTCGTGGTGCAGTGCCAGGACGAACGGTCCCAGCTCAAGAACCGGGAGAAGGCCATGAAAGTCCTCCGGGCCCGGCTCCTCGACCTCGAGATGGAAAAACAGGTGAAGGAGCGGGCGCTCGACAGGAAAACGCAGGTCGGCACCGGCGACCGGAGCGAACGGATACGGACGTACAACTTCCCACAGAAGCGGATCACCGACCACCGCATCGGCCTCACCCTCCATAAGCTCGCCCACCTGCTCGAGGGAAACCTCGACGAGATGATCGACGCCCTGATCACCCACTTCCAGGCCGAGAAGCTGAAGGAACTAAACATCGAACCCGAAAAAGAACTCGCCAAGAAGTAAGATTCCCGGACAGGAACTTTTTTCTGACATTGTCTTTACCAGCAACCAGTCACCGTCACCATACACTGCCTTTGGCAGCCAGTCACCAATCACCATCGACCGCCTTTGAAAGGCTGTGCATGGTTGCCTGTTGCTGGTGTCTGGTTTCTGGTCGTTCGTTACTTACACGAGCCAACAGCCACAAACCACTAGCCACCAATTCACTAGCCACTATCACTGCCTTTACCAACCCCTTTATCCCCCCTTCCCCGCCGTGAAAATTCCCTTGCAATAAGCCCGCGAAGAGGCATATTATTTAGCCATAAAATCATGGATGAGACAACAGGCGAATCGGACCCCTTCTAGGTGCGCAATCATCTGATATGCCAGGAGGTGCCTTTATATGATTATCAGGTCTTGCCTCTTGATGGAGGATGAACGGGTTTCCGGTAAGAAGGGAGGAATATCATGGCGATTCGAATTGTGCGTCTTGGTACCGAGAGGGCCAGAGGGGAAGGACCGCGCATCGGTACGGTGAGGCGTCCGCCCCGCGGCGTACCCAGGAGCGAATACGCATCTCAGAATTGGTATGACGTGTGGCTCCCCAACGTGGCCCCTTCCCCTGAACTCATGAAACTGGGGAAAGCCGCTGAATCAGAGAAAGACTGGGCCGTATTTCTTAAGAAATATCGGGCGGAGATGGCCGATCCTGAAAAGAGCAGGATCCTCGATCTTCTTGCCGTGCTGTCTCACAGCGCAAACTTCTCTGCGGGCTGTTACTGCGAGAACGAAAAGCGCTGTCATCGGTCGGTACTGCGGCAGCTCCTGGCAGAGAGAGGGGCTAAGCTCGAGTGAGCCTGAATGCGATGCGGCCCATGAAGGCCAAACCACACTGCTACGGTTGATTCGCTACGGCTGGAGACTGAGACGTTGGCGGACTAATCAGGCTGACGCCTCGGTCGCAGCCACCACAGCACCGCTGCTATCACGACTAGCGGGAGACCTTCGATGACCGTCATTACGAAGCCCTTCTGAATGGGTGTCGCTATCAGCATCACGAGAGCATGAGCCGCGGTCGCCCAGATCGTGAAATCGATGAAGAGAGGGTGCTTTGCAGGATTGCCTGAGGCACGCCACAGCATAACCGCCCACGCTATGTAGATGGCTGCCATCATGCTCTCGTAGTGG
>JBLNHB010000332.1:0-4437 GCA_050268805.1 bacterium
CTCCTCGATCTCGACAAACCCGTCACGTACGGGCCGCTCGTCCTCCAGGACTATTACATGGAGTTCAAGAGGACCCAGCACGAAGCGTTCTTGAAGGTGCCGAAGGTGGCCCTCGATGTGGCAAAGGAATTCGAAAGGATCAGCGGCCGCAAATACGGCCTCTTTGAGAACTACTTCCTCGACGATGCCGATCTCGTCCTCGTCGTCCTCAATTCCGCAGCCGGTACGGCCAAGGACGTTGTCGACGATTTCAGGGCAAAGGGGATCAGGGCCGGCCTCCTCAAACCGCGGCTCTTCAGGCCATTCCCCTATGCTGAAGTCGCTCAGGCACTGAAGAGCGCAAAGGCAATCGCGGTCCTCGACCGTGCCGACTCCTTCGGCGGCTTCGGCCCCATGTATATGGAGATAGCCTCTGCGCTCATGCTGAACGGAACGAAACCATTCATGGTCAACAAAATCTACGGTCTCGGGGGAAGAGATTTCTTCCCCGAGCAGGCAGAGATGGTCCTCAATGAACTGAAAGGGATCACCGAGACGGGCAAAGTCAGGATCCACAAAGAATATATCGGCGTGAAAGAATAAACCTGAACAGGAGCTACGGCATGGGCACGAAACTGACCCTCAAAGAGTTATCCAAAAAAGAAGACCTGCTCACCGGCGGACACCGGATGTGCGCCGGGTGCGGCGCGCCGATTATTGTCAGGCAGATCCTCCTCGCCGCCGAGAAACCGCTCGTTGCGGCGAATGCCACGGGTTGCCTCGAGGTATCCACCTCGATATTCCCCTATACAGCCTGGAAGATTCCGTGGATCCACAGCGCCTTTGAGAACGCCGCTGCAACGATCTCGGGAGTGGAGGCGATGTACCAGTCGCTCAAGCGCCAGGGCAAGATCACGAAGGACATGAAGTTCATCGCCTTCGGCGGTGACGGCGGCACGTATGATATCGGTTTCCAGAGCCTCTCCGGCGCCATGGAGCGGGGTCATGATATCGTCTATGTATGCTATGACAACGGCGCTTACATGAACACCGGAATCCAGCGGTCGAGTGCCACCCCCCTCGGAGCGGACACGACGACAAGCCCTGCCGGCGCGGTCAAGAAAGGGAAACAACAGCGGAGAAAGAACCTCACCAAAATCATGGCCGCCCATAACATTCCCTATGTGGCGCAGGCGTCGCCCTCGGACTGGCGCGACCTGATGACCAAGGCGCGGAAGGCGATCAATGTCGACGGCCCGGCTTTCCTGAACGTCATTTCCCCCTGCAACCGAGGCTGGCGAACGCCGACCAACAACACTATCGAACTGTGCAAGATAGCGCTCGATACCTGTTACTGGACTCTCTATGAATATGAGAATGGAAAGCTCACCATCAATTACAAGCCCAAGGAAAAGAAGCCCATCACCGAGTTCCTGAAAACCCAGGGACGGTTCAAACATATCTTCTCGCCCGAAAACGAGGGACTGCTCAGACAGATCCAGGAGGACATCGACCGGGACTGGGAAGATCTCCTGAAAGAAGAGGCCTGCCAGAAGTCAGCGTGATATTGCTAATCCGCCTTTGTTTCTGATATGTTATTTGGAACTACTCCAAAGCGAGGCTGGGTATGATCAATGCTGACCTGATAATGTACGAGGATGAGTTCAAGAAGATCGACGATGAACTCAAGAAGCTCCACCAGCAGGCAAACTCGAAAATCGTCTTCCTCGTGGACAAGAACGGCCAGCTCATCGCCTCTGCCGGCGACACCCATAACATCGACACCACCGCCCTCGCCTCGCTGACGGCCGGAAATATCGCAGCAACAGGCGGCATGGCGCGGCTCCTGGGCGAGAAGGAGTTCAGCATCCTCTTTCACGAAGGCGAGAAGGACAACATCCATATCTCCCTGATCGCGCAGCGGGTCATCCTTGTGGTCATCTTCGACCAGCGCTCTTCCCTCGGCCTCGTGCGGCTTCGGGTGAAAAAAACCTCGGAAATCCTCACGAAGATATTCGAAGATATGGTGCAGAAGGCGGAAAAGAACAAGGACTCGGGACTCGAAGAATCGCCTTTTGCCGAGATCAGCGATGAAGACATCGACAATCTATTCAGGTAGGTTGACCGCGCATGTCCTTCATTAATTACTCCTCCCGTGAGATCAACTGCAAGATCGTGTACTATGGTCCCGGCCTGTGCGGCAAGACCACGAACCTCCAGTGGATCTATAAGAAGACCAACCCCGACCAGAAGGGCAAGCTCATCTCCCTTGCGACCGAGACCGAGCGGACGCTTTTCTTCGATTTCCTCCCTCTCTCCCTCGGAGATATCAAGGGGTTCAAGGTCAGGTTCCATCTCTATACGGTTCCCGGTCAGGTCTTTTACGCGGCGAGCCGCAAGCTGATCCTGAAGGGAGTGGACGGCGTGGTTTTTGTTGCGGACTCCCAAATCGAGCGGATGGAGGCAAATATCGAGAGTCTAGAGGACCTGAAGATCAACCTCGCGGAGCAGGGTTATGATCTCGGCAAACTTCCCTTCACCATCCAATACAATAAGCGGGACCTTCCGAATGTCGCTCCCCTCGATGAGATGAACAAGCTCCTCAATCCGAACGGCGTACCAAGATTCGATGCGATCGCAACGCAGGGACCGGGAGTATTCGAGACGCTTAAGGACGTGGGGAAGCAGGTTCTCATCGAGTTGAAGAAGAGCTACTAATACCCTTGCTCATTCCTTCGTTTTATGTCCCGGGCAAACAACGAAGTGAAAAAGTCAGGGTTAACGAACCAACCCTCAGAGAATCCTGACCCCGGGCGCCCGGTTGCCCTTCACCTCTCCGATCTTCACCGCATGAGGAATCCCTCCTTCACGGAGTTCTTCGATCAGCTTGTTCGCCTGCCCGGCGGGAAGAGCAAACAGCAGGCCCCCGGATGTCTGGGGATCGAAGAGCATCTCCTCTTCAGGTCCGGAGAGCGGGGCGAGAATCTCGAGAGATCCCTCGGTGAGTTTCCTGTTTGGACGGTTGCTCCTCGTGGTCACCCCTTTCCGGTACATGTCAACCGCTTCGGGATAAAACGGGAGGTCCCGGTAGAGGAGATGGACCTTCATTCCGCATCCTTTTGCCATTTCAAGAACGTGCCCTGCAATCCCGAACCCGGTGATGTCGGTACAGGAGTGGATGTCGTATTTCAGTGTTATCGCAAGAGCTTCCTTGTTCAGTGAAGCGACGAGGGGCAGCATCTTCTGCAGTTCACGATAAGGAAATTTCCCTGCCCGGCATGCATTGAAGAGCACACCCGTGCCCAGGGGCTTGGTCAACACGAGGGCATCTCCATCACGGGCGCCGCAGTTGGTCAGTATTTTTTCAGGATGGACTGTTCCCGTAACTGCGAGCCCGTATTTTGGCTCATTGTCGTCAACCGAGTGGCCGCCTGCCATCGATGCTCCCGCTTCCACGACTTTGTCATGCCCGCCCCTGAGGATCTCCTTCAGATAACCGATGTCGAGTTTCTCCGAGGGGAACATGACCAGGTTGAGCGCGGTGAGGGGCTTCCCCCCCATCGCATACACATCGGAGAGCGCGTTCGCGGCAGCGATCTGGCCGAACCAGTAAGGATCATCCACCGGCGGGGTGATGAAGTCAGCAGTGCTGATGAGGGCGATGCCGGGCGCCACCCGATAGACCGCCGCGTCATCACTCGTCTCAAAACCCACGAGCAGATCAGGGTCCGCCGATGGCGTGAGTGCCTGGAGCGCTTCCGACAGTTCAGTCGGACCGATCTTGGCGGCTCAACCGCAGGTCCTGGAAAGTCCGGTTAATGTTCTTTTCCGTCTGAAGAAGCGCATCTCCACCTCAGAGAAACCAAGCTTCCCCTGCGTCCCTGCAGGGGCCTGAGCAGAATACAACCTTAAACAAAAACCGGAAGGGGAGTCAAATAGGGAATCCGGATGCGTTTCTGATGATACATTGAAAAGAGCGATACTTCTTCCCTTGTCCCAGCTAGAACACGATCTTCAGACAGTGCGGCTCGAGGGAAATGTCCACCGGCAGCCTGCCGAGATAATCGCCGTCGACCTGTATCGGAGCGTCCCCCGCAAGACTGATCCTCTCTGTCGTAAAATACGCTCCATCCGCTGGGCCGGTTTTCTCAGACCGTATGACGCGGTACACTGTCTTCAGGAGAGCGGCGCGGCTCTCGCTCTTCAGGACAAAGACAGAGAGGACGGGCTCAAACAGCGAGGCATCGGGAGTGATCTTGAACTTCCCGCCATACCTGCTCCCGTTCCCCACGATCACGGCATATCCTGTCCCCCTGAACGCAGAAGATGTTATGCCGATCGGCGTCGGATGATAGTTCATTACAGTCTTCAACCCGCTCCAGACATAGGAGAGCTTGCCGGAAAGCCGCTTTATCCTGGCATTCACCCGATATACGGCATCTGCATCAAAGCCGATTC
>JBLNHB010000333.1:0-2951 GCA_050268805.1 bacterium
CTCCAGAAGGATCGCCTCAACGGTTCCGGTATCTCCTGAGGACCATGCGGTGACGATCCGGTCGGTTTCGGTTCCGGCCTTATCCAGGTCCTTCAGGGTGTAGAGGAGAAAGAATTCCTGATCTTTCTCTGAGAAATCCCTGAGCAGGTTGATCTGATATTCCGCTGATTCGAGCGCAAGGATCTTCTTCGCACCCCGTGCTTTCCTGATGAAGTGCCGGTCAATCCCGTATTCGGGATCGAACCCGAGCCGTGTGAGTTCGATGGTGGTAAGGGTGAGCGCCAGGGCCCATGGTTGGACAGAATTGAAGAAAGTGAAGTCCATGCCATAGGATCTCAATTTGGCGGCGACCTGCTCATAGGTTGCGGAGGAGAGGTGGTTCTTCAGGGAATCGCCGGCCGGGTAGAGCGCACCTGCCTGCATGAGTTCTTGGAGCTTCTCCGGTCCCGCTTCCTCAATGTCAGCTTCAACAACAAGGGTGTCTGATCGTGCGAAAGCGTTTTCGATCGTATCCGGGAGCGGATAGAACTGCGCCTTCATGAGATGAATGGAGCCGAGGAGATAGGCTGCTGCTTTTTCCGACTTGACCTCCCAGAGGAAAACCGTACCGGATTCTGCAGCTCCGGATCGCAGGGGGACGATCAGGGAAAAGAGAATTCCTGCAAGGAGAAGTGCGATGAATCGTCTATTGATTGCCTTCATGGGTTATGTCCGGGTCCCTGACATTTTTTTTTCGATACGGTATGACTCGAGAATATTCGTATCGGCCGGTTTCACGCTGAGCCGGGCAACCGGGGTGCTCATTCCGTGGTACACGGAGACTTCCACTTCAGGGAGTCTTTTGGCATCGGAATAGCGCGCTGTCAGGGATGCCGCGAGTCTCAGAATATCATCGGTGACAGTACCGGAGATAAGAGTGAGTGGGCTTCCGGCATTCTCCACCCTGAGGGTGATGCTCTCAGGCTCCACGAGTGATTCCATGAACCGGTTCTCACTATCATTTCTTCCGATGATGATTTTACATGTATCAGTGACCCTGAAATGCCTCCCTGTCCGGAGGAGATTGATGTCGCGTATGGCAGGGTCAGGGGTATGGGAGAGCAGGTCCTGAAGACGGTATGCATAGACCGGGTCGGTGAGGAGGCAACCGCCGGCAGGTGCCGGATACTCGGTGAGGCCGAACTCCCTGGCGAGCTCGATTTGCGGCTTCCGGGAACGGCCCGAGAAACCGTAAAGCCTTTCCCGGTCTACCAGTCCTGCCAATTCCGGTTTCGTCGGCTTCATGAGTCTGGCGCTCAGCGGTCTCACCACAAGACCCGTAGCACCGGCCTCACGATCAATGACCGGGAATGTGTCCCTCCGCTGACTCATCGGCCGCTGCCCGAGCACTTCACCCGTTACAAGGAAGTCTGCTCCTGACAGGTCCATGAAATGCTTCGCTTCCTTCAGCATGAGAATCCTGCAGTCCATGCAGGGATTCATGTTCCTGCCGTGACCATATTTCGGGTTTTTGACGATCGCAATGAATTTGTCGGCCAGGTGGCTGAGCTTGACCGTGAAGCCGAATTTCTCCGCTGCAGGGTAGGGATTCTTCGAGCATGAGGAGGTATCGGAGATGTCACAGCCGAAATTGGTCAGGAAAGTGAGCGCCGTAACCTCAATGCCCTGCCGGAGAAGGACCAGGATGGCGAGGGTGCTGTCAAGACCGCCTGAGAGGAGCGCGACCGCTTTGGCCATGTTATGACCGGAACGACCCCAGAATTGCTTCAGGCGTTGTGGTCGCGGTGCCGACCTCGCCCACCACGATGCCTGCGGCGTGATTGGCGATAGTCGCCGCCTGAAGCATCGAGGCACCTGAGGCATGGGCGAGGGTGAATGCAGAGATGACCGTATCACCGGCGCCCGTAACATCGAAGACATGCCGTGCAACAGTCGGGATATGGCGGACGGTGTTTCCATGGAAAAGACTCATGCCCTCCTCGCCCCGGGTGATGAGAACAGAGCCGCACCGCAGCCTGCTCAGGAGTTTTTTCCCTGCGGAAATGAGAGACCGGTCATCGGTGATCGGTATTCCCGATCCCTCGGCAGCCTCTTTTTTGTTCGGCGTAATAAGCGACACTCCCCGGTAAAAAGAGAAATGTCCCACTTTCGGGTCGACGGCAACAAAAATACCGTGCGGCTTCGCGAAGCGGTTGATCATCCGGATCAGGGGTTCGGTGACAACGCCTTTCTTATAGTCTGCTATGATCACCGCATCGAACATCCTGATTCTGTCCCTGAGGAAGGAAGAGAATTTCCGGAAGAAGGCGCCGTCTGCCGCTGATGCGTCCTCACGGTCAAAGCGCACGACCTGCTGGTGATGTGCAATGACACGGGTCTTGACGGTCGTCGGCCGGTGCACGACAAAGAGGATCTCGGTATCGATACCCTGATTCGCGAGCAGATCGACGACCATGCGGCCCCGGTGATCTTCACCGATGATGCCTGCGATCGTGGCTTGTGCTCCGAGAGAGGTGATGTTGTTCGCGACATTGCCGGCCCCGCCGAGAAGATAATTCTCTCTCGTTACGGTGACGACCGGAACAGGAGCTTCCGGAGAAATCCGGTCGACGGTCCCCCAAACGTAGTGGTCGAGAATGACATCTCCGACAATGAGGATGTTTTTCCGTTTAAATCGGGAGAGGATTCCTTTATAATTCATCGTTAACATTAATATACATTCTCTCAAGAAATCAACGGATTCCATCACGAAGAGAAACCATCTCGATTGAATTCATGGATTCCCTCCGGATCATCCTGGGCCCCTGCCCTCGTGGAATCTCCTCTCCACGGGTGATATAATCTCGGTATGAGTGATCTTGCGAGAGCGCATCTCATCATCGAGGGAAGAGTGCAGGGAGTGTTCTTCAGGGCGTTTACCCGCGATGTGGGAAACAGGCACCGCCTCAAGG
>JBLNHB010000334.1:0-2562 GCA_050268805.1 bacterium
CCATCACGACTTTGACGGAGGGTTTGAAATCCTTGACCATCTGCGCAACTTCCAATGCCCTCTTTCTTCCCGGGGTCAGACATGTTATTCCCACGATGTCAGGACCGTATGCCTGTAATGCGGAAGATATCCCTTCCCTGCCATCGAGGCAACCATCGACGACGCGTACACTGTATCCATGCTGCAAAAGGGTACCGGCAAGATAAAGAAGACCCAATGGGGGGTTTGAAAAGCCGTCCTGAGCCGTTTCATGCGGATTGACAAGCAATATTTTCTTGGTATATATATCCATATCTACATTTATTGGAACTTATTTTCTCAACATGAACTTCTTTAAGGCAACATTTCGAGAATGTTCCGGCAGCAAAGTTGCATCATGTCCCCGCAACCTTCACTTCCCATGGATCTCTAGGTACTGCGACACAACTGACTGCGTATTATCTGCTGCCTTGATGCGGTGATCATCAATCCAGATCACCCGGTCGCATATCCTCTCCACGTCTTCCATGGAGTGCGACACGAAGACTATGGTAACCCCGTCCCTCTTGAATCCCATCATTCGGTCAATACACTTTTTTTGAAAATTCAGATCACCGACAGCAAGTATCTCGTCTATTAAGAGAATCTCTGGATCAAGCGATGACACCACGGAGAATCCCAACCGCGCGAGCATGCCGCTCGAATAGGTTCTTATCGGCTGATCGACAAACTCCCCGAGCTCTGAAAATTCTATAATTTCATCCATCCTTCGGAATACGTCGCGTCTCGTTAAACCGAGGAGAACACCGTTTAACATAATATTCTCTCTTCCGGTAAGCTCATGATGGAATCCGGCACCGAGTTCGAGGAGCGGCGAAATTCTGCCCTTTACTACCACTTTGCCTTCCGATGCTTTCAAAACCCCTGCAATCAATCCGAGGATAGTGCTCTTTCCTGCACCGTTTCTGCCGATGATCCCTAAAGCTTCCCCTTTCTTGACTTCAAAAGATATGTCCGTGAGTGCAGTATATTTTGAATTTTTCATGTGTCTAATCGCCTTTGGAAGATGAAAGACAAAATTCTTTATTCCACTCGTAACATGATGGTACAGAGGATAATTCTTATGAACATGATCAAAGATAATGAGCGGTTCTCTCATAATACCTCTGCGAATTTCCATGAAAGCCTCTTATAGATTGAGAGACCCAGGAGAAATATCGCGATGCCATAGAGAAGGCTTATTGCGACCGGTAAAAGTTCAACGGAACCATAGAGGAAGAGATTTCTCCAGCTTGTCATGAGTGGTGCAAGAGGATTGAGATTGATTAATGGCCTATATTTCTCCGGTATCATGCTTTCAGGGTATATGATGGGAGTAAAGTAAAAAAGCAACGTTATACCTATACCCGCCAATCTTTCGAGATCTCTAAAAAAAAGATTTACTGATGAAATCATTAAAGACATCCCATACGTCATAAACAATTGTATCGCCAATAATATTGGTATTCCATACAGCCAGGAGACATAGGGTGTTTTATGATAGACGAACATGAAAAGGACTATCACGGGGATGGAAAGAACAAAATGGATCATGTCCTGGAGGACTGTCGTGAACGGAATTACATTTCTCGGAAAATTAACTTTCTTGATGATCGAAGCATTTCCCAAAAAAAGCATCGGAGAAACATTGACCGAATTTGAAAACCACTGCCACGGAAATAATCCTGAGATGAGAAAGAGTGCATAGTCTTCCATCTGAATCCTCATCACGATCTTGAACGCAATGAAAAATACAAGGGCAAATGCCAGAGGATGGCCGATGGACCAGAGATAACCAAAGACACTGCTTTTGTATCTCACCTTCATCTCTTTCTGAGTGAAAACCACTATTAAGTCCCTGTAATATTCGATATTCTTCATGCTGCTTTTTTCATAGCTTGAAATACCCCGTTATCATGCACAGGTTGGTAGAATTAGAAATTCATCTTAAACAATGAACTCCTTATCGTTCAAAAAAGAACCCACTGCCTCGTTCCATCGAACGATATCGGTATTAAATTGTCGGGAAAGTTTTTTATTTTGCATTGCCGAAAACCCTGGTCTCTTCGCCGGCAGAGAGAAACTATCCATAGAAACGGGCCTTATAAACTTATCTATTCCGAGCGCTGCAAAAATACATTTTCCCCATTCATAGCGCGAGCAGAATCCGCTGCTTGTCGCATGGAATAGACCCGTTAACCCTTGATCAACCGATTTCAGAGTCATATCTACGACTGTTCGGGTATGTGTTGGGACTGAGAATTCATCACAGGCGATTTTCAGATAGTCATTTGATTTTGCCCACCCGATGAGCTTATCGATGAAATTTTGCTTCCCTTTTCCGTAGAGCCAGCTCACTCGGAAAATGAGGTACCGGTCAGTTTCGCCCTGAATATTTCTTTCTCCCTCAAGCTTGCTTTTTCCATACTGATTCAACGGATTTGGCTTATCCTCTTCAGTATACAAACCATCTTCTTTCGTTCCATCAAAAACATAATCTGTACTGTAATGAACGAAGAGCGCACTATATTTATGAGCTGCTTG
>JBLNHB010000335.1:0-4148 GCA_050268805.1 bacterium
ATCCCGAAATCCACGAGCCCTATGGTGCCGTCAGGCATGACGAATATGTTTCCCGGATGGCGGTCGCCATGGAAAAAACCGTCGTCGAAGATCATTTTGAAGTATGCCTGGATGCCCTTCCGGGCGATCTCGGTACGGTCGAGGCCGAGTTTATTGATACCCTCGATATTGTCGATCCTCACTCCCTCGACCTTTTCCATGACAATGATCTTTCCCGTCGTGAGCTCGGGAAACACCGCGGGTATGAAGACATCGGGATAGGCTGCAAAATTCCTCCGGAACCGGGAGATGTTCTTTGCCTCCTCGAGAAAGTCGATCTCTCTCCGGATTGTTCTCCTGAATTCCTCGACGATCCCGATGGGGTTGAAGAAGGCTGTTTCCGGAAGATACTTGTCCATGAGCGTTGCAATGAAATGCATGATGTCGATATCCGTTTCGATGATCTCCCTGATCCGGGGTCTCTGGATCTTCACCATCACGCTCCTGCCGTCCTTCAGGGTGGCCTCGTGAACCTGGGCTATGGAAGCGGCTGCGACCGGCGCGGCCGAAAAGGAAGTGAAGATTTCCTCGGGAGGCCGCTTCAGTTCCGCCGTAACGATCTCCCGTACCTCCACAAAGGGAAAGGGCGGGACCTCATCCTGCAGTTTCTTGAACTCATCGGAAAAGGTTTTCGTGATGAGGTCGGGCCGGGAGGAGAGGATCTGGGCGAGCTTGATGAAGCTGGGACCGAGTTCCGCGAAGGCCATCCTGAGATGCTCGGCAATTCCCTTTTCAGCAAAGGGCGGCGAAGTAATGACCTTTATCCGTTTTCTGAAGGGCAGGAGTCTATCGAGATTGAGCTGCTCGATAATCTGTCCGAAGCCGTGCTTGATGAAGACATTGATGATCTGGCGGGCGCGGTTGAGATTTCTGATGGTACGCTTAATTCTGAGGAGCTCGGTGAGCATTATGCGGACGTGTCGTCGCCTTCCCCTTCGAGCTTTTTCACTCTCCCGCTGATTGTCTGGAGCTTTTTGTTCAGCTTTTCGATGTCCGACTTTGTGGCAAGGTTCATTGAGGAAACGGCCCGTTCGACCACCAGGGACAAGGTCTTCGAGAGCTCTTCGGTGCTCTTGTCGGCCTTTTCCGCCCATTCCTTGAGGAGCTTCGATCCCTGGGAATTGCTGAGTTCCCCCCGCTTGACCAGGTCGTCAATGAGCTCCCTGGCCTTCTCCTGCAACCCGAATCCCGCAAGCATGGCACTCCGGACAACATCAAAGACCGTCATGGCTTCCTCCTTCAGATCGTCTTTTTAACAATATCGTATACCATCTCGATCGCTTTGTCCAGCTTGCCGATCTCCTTGGTGCCGCCCTGCGCCATGCTCTGATTTCCTCCGCCCCTGCCGTCACAGAGGGAGGCGACCTGTTTGAGAATATTCCCCGCATGGTATCGTTCCTGGAGGTCTTTGGTGACGGTCGCGAGCATCGATGCCTGGCCGTCGCTGACCGATGCGAGGACGATGATGCCGGACTTGATCATCCCCCGAACATTATCGGCGAACGTCCTGAGCTCATCAGAGGTGAGATTATCCTGCCTGAGCGCGAGGACCTTGACGCCGTTCAATTCTTTCACCCGGCTCATGATGTCCGGCCCTTTACCGGAGGAGACGGATGTTTTGAGGGATTCGATCTCCTTTTTCAGGTTTTTGTTGTCCTCAAGAATGCGCTTTATCTTCTCGACGGGTTTGTCGGTCTTGAGCAGCTCATTAAGAAGAGCGAGTTCACCTGCCTTTTCCCTGAAGAGCTGCAGGGACGCCTTTCCGGTGACCGCCTCGATTCTCCGGATGCCGGAAGCGACACTGCTCTCGCCGGTAATGAGAAAGTTGCCTATCTCGCCCGTGCCCTTGCAGTGAGTGCCCCCGCAGAGTTCCTTGCTGAACCCGTCGACACTCACCACCCGGACGGTGTCTCCGTACTTTTCGTCAAAGAGAGCAGTTGCTCCTGATGCGATTGCGTCATCGATCGTGAGCACTTCTGTTTTCACGGTCCGGTCCTGGAGGATGACGCCGTTCACCATGTTCTCGATCTCTTCGATCTCATTTCTTGTGAGACCGGAGAAGTGGGTGAAGTCAAAGCGGAGCCGCTCATCCGATACCAGGGAGCCCGACTGTTTGACATGTTCGCCGAGCACGTTCCTGAGAGAAGCCTGGAGAATGTGGGTGGCGGTGTGGTTTTTCATGATCGCCCGGCGTCGCTCTTCATCGACGTGACACGAGACCTGCATGCCGCTGCGAAACGAGCCGCGCACAACTTTGACGATATGCAGATGGATCCCTGTCGCGGTCTTCTTCGTATCGGTCACGATGAGCTTGTTCTTCTCAGACCGGATCAGGCCGGTATCTCCGGCCTGTCCCCCCGATTCCCCATAGAACGGCGTTCTGTCGAGGATTACCTCGGCCTCCTCGCCTTCCTTCAGCTCGGTGATAAGAGATCCTGCCTTCACCATGGCGAGGATATTCGCCGGGCCCTCGAGAGTATCGTATCCGGTGAATATTGTCTGGCCATGAGCGGAGAGAATGTCCCGGTAGACGGTGGTCGACGCGGTCTCTTCCGTTACCCATGAAGCGCGTGCCGTCTCCCGCTGGCGCTCCATCGCGGTATGGAATCCCTGTTCATCGATCCTGAGCCCGCTGTCAAGAGCGATGTCCCGGGCGAGATCGAGGGGGAACCCAAAGGTATCATATAATCTGAAGAGGTCTTCACCGCTGATGGTGTCCACCCTCCGGTGTTTCAGTGCCTCGATGATGGAATCGAGCCTGTTGACTCCCTGCTGGAGCGTTCTGATGAACCGTTCTTCCTCGATGCTGAGGACCTTTCTGGTCCTTTCCCGTTCATCGATGATTTCAGGGTAAACGTCGCCGAGACTCTCGATGACGGATTCGACGAACTTGAAGAGGACCGGCGACTCGATGCCGAGGAGCCGGGCGTGGCGCGAGGCGCGGCGGATGACCCGCCGCAGCACATACCCCCGTCCCTCGTTGGAAGGGACGATCCCCTCGGTGATGAGAAAGGTGATGGCGCGGATGTGGTCGGCGATGACCCGGATGGAGATATCGGTCGCCTCAGATTTCTTGTAGGAAATGCCGGTTTCGGACGAGATTGCCGCGATGATGGGGGAGAAGAGGTCGCTGTCGAAATTGTTCAGCTTTCCCTGGAGGATTGCCGATACCCTCTCGAGACCCATTCCGGTGTCGATGCTCGGTTTCGGCAGCGGGGTGAGGGCGCCGCTCCTGTCACGGCTGAACTGCATGAAGACGAGGTTCCATATCTCGAGGAACCGGTCGCAGTCGCAGCCGACCCGGCATTCTGCCTGTCCGCAGCCCACCGCGGGGCCCTGGTCAATGATGATTTCCGAGCAGGGACCGCAGGGGCCGGTATCTCCCATCTGCCAGAAGTTGTCTTTCTCCCCGAGCCTGACGATCCGTTCTTTCGGCATGCCGGTGTTGTTCAGCCATAATGCCTCGGCCTCATCGTCCTTTTCATAGACCGACACCCAGAGCTTTTCAACAGGGAGCTTGTACTGTACGGTGAGAAGTTCCCAGGCGTAGATGATGGCCTCTTTTTTGAAATAGTCGCCGAAAGAAAAATTACCGAGCATCTCGAAAAACGTGTGGTGCCGAGCGGTGTGGCCGACATTCTCGATGTCGTTGTGCTTGCCGCCCGCGCGCATGCATTTCTGGCACGTGACCGCCCGGCTCGATGGCCCCTGTTCCTCTCCCGTGAAGACGGATTTGAACTGCACCATCCCGGCGTTCGTGAAGAGAAGGGTGGGATCATCACGGGGGATGAGCGGTGAACTCGGTACAACGGCATGACCGTTGGACCGGAAGAATTCGAGAAATGCTGTCCGGATGTCCCTGGAATTCATGCTACTTGGCCACGCCGCCCCGCTTGCTGATGATTTCGGTGATCTTCCCGTTGGTAAACCTGAGGGTCGATGAGCCGAAGAGATCCTTGTAGACCCATTCGACCCGCTCTGCTCCCTGCTCATTCGGAGGGAGAACGTTCACCTGGGAAGGAGCTCCCCACGCGTAGCGGACCTCGACGAACGTCATGCCGATCGAAATTTCTCCGCTCTTGATCTGCTCCTGGATCTGGGGCTGGAAA
>JBLNHB010000336.1:0-8034 GCA_050268805.1 bacterium
CCGACTCTGTCGGCCATCAGGTCGAAAACCTCATCAATAAGATGAATAGCGGCGATGTCCTCCTCCTCGAGAACCTCAGGTTCAACCCCGGCGAAGAGAAAAATGACGATGCCTTTGCCAAGGCGCTCTCCAAGCTTGCCGATGTCTATGTGAATGATGCGTTCGGTACCGCCCACCGGACCCATGCTTCCATTGTCGGCATAACAAAATATCTCCCCTCGTCTGCCGGGTTCCTCATGAAGAAGGAGATAGAGTACCTCGAGGGCGTCGTGGTCAATCCGGTAAAACCCTTTGTTGCGATCCTCGGCGGTGCGAAGGTATCGGGGAAGATCGGTGTGCTCGGGAACCTCGAGGCCTCTGTCGATAAGGTCCTCATCGGCGGCGGCATGGCATTTACCTTCATCAAGGCAATGGGGTATGAGGTCGGAGACTCACTTGTTGAAGAGGATATGATCGAGACCGCCCAGAAGATCAGGAAGGACCTGAGGAGCAAAGGGATCAAGTTCTACCTTCCGGTCGATTGTGTCGTTGCCCACAGTCTCGAGCCCGGTGCCGAGACCATGACCGTGCCGACCATGGAGATACCCAAGGGTTGGAAAGCCCTTGATATCGGGCCGGCAACGTCGAGGCTCTTTGCAGAGGCCATTGCGAACGCAAAGACGATTCTCTGGAACGGCCCCATGGGGGTCTTCGAGATCGATGCCTTTTCGCGGGGGACCTTCGCCCTTGCCCGCGCTGTTGCCGATGCCTACGCATTGACTATTGTGGGCGGCGGCGACACGGACCTTGCGGTCCACCGGGCCGGGGTTTCCGACAGCATCTCGTTCATATCCACGGGCGGCGGGGCATCGCTCCAGTTGCTCGAGGGCAAGGAACTGCCTGGCATCGCCGCACTCTGGGACAAGAAAGAACAGTAGCTGACCGAATACCGCCGCGAAGAGCTCCCTGCGCCATAGTGTCTTCCCCTCTCCCTTCATTGCCATGAGGATTTCCTCGATGATTCCGATTCAAGGCCATGCCGTTTAAATTCTTGTGTTTTCTTTTTTTTTATAGTATTCTCATTCTATGGGAGGGGCTCTTCATGATCGGCTTTCCCATCACTCCATGCAACCTCCCATTCAGCGACTGTCGTATTGGATATCGAAACGGGTGCAATTGCCGCTCATACTAAGGAGGCATAATGGCCACTTTATTCTGGAAACAAAAAGGGGATAAAACGCTAAATCTGCTTATTCTTATCCTTTGTTGTATTTTGGACTTTTATAAAATTGAAATTGGAGAGGAAAATTACTTTTTAGATAGGGCGAACTTAATTGCGTAAGAAATATTTAAGCACTTGTAGGAAGTAAATCATGGGCATCGGTATATATATCAAGAAAGAAAAATTAAAAGAACTCTCAACCAATGAATTTATTGCGTGCATACAAATCACTCGGTTAATAGCTTCATTAAGATTTTGGATGTCTACTCGTATAAGAATTATGAAAGACGAAGAGAAAATATTCTGGCTGAGAGATCAGATAGAGTTATGCCTTATTTCAATCAGCATGTTGAAAGAGGCAATAAAAACATATTTCAAGGAAATTGAAAATGTTATTAAAGACAAATATATTACCGATGACATTGAGAATGAGCTTAAAATATTTCGTGATGACTTTAATAAAGGGAAAAATATGCAGGAAGGGTTCAACCTCTTGGTACAGAAGGTGCGAGATAATATTTCCTTTCATTATAAAAAAGATGTTTACAGAGATATTGTGACTGATGGCCAGCCGTCAGAAGACTTGAGAATTGCATTTGCGAAAAGTGAAAAAATTATCGATTTTATCTTCGAATTACCTTACACGGCAATACTGACATATCTGAGAAGCCTTGTTCCAGAGGAAAATAAGGAAACCCCTCTTGACTGGATATTTGATGAAACCGTAAGAAATACAGACAAATTCGTCTCGATACTTGAAAAGATTGTCGGAAAGATCATCAAGGCCAACGGGTATAAAAAAGTCGATTCAATAATATACTAAACTGCCTTTCACCTTGAAGGCTTATGGGAACGGAGGGCATCATGGATGAAAACTTCTTTTCTGATGTCAAAATCGAAGAGGTCGAAATTTCGACAGGAGCCCGTATCGGGCTGCCCGAACGATATTACGACTGGTCGTGGATGAATGCTCTGTTCCCCGCGCCTGCCGCCAAGGTGCGTCGGCTCTTGCCTTCCCCGAAACTGAAGCCTATTCTCATTATGCCGGGAATAGCAATGGTCGCTCTGACGGCCATGGAATATCGTAAAATTGCAGACGTCTCGCCATACAACGAGTTCGCCGTTTCGGTGCCGGTTCAATATGAACCAACGGTAAATGTCCCGGGCTTACCCGTGCTTTTTAATCCGTTGCTTTCTCCCCGATGGTACAGGAAATTCGGTATGTATATCCATTATCTGCCGGTCACGACGCAAGCGGCTCGTGATTTCGGGGTTGAGATTTGGGGCTATCCGAAGGTCGTTGCAGAAGTCAGCTTCGAGGACGTGGGAAATGCGCGTCGCTGCCGACTCGGGGCTGAGGGGAAAGATATCATAACTCTGACAGTTGAGAAGTTGCCGACCGAAGCCCGGCGTATTGATCTTCGTACCTACTCGGTGAAGGATGGCCGATTACTGAGAACGCCGGTTCAGACACAAGGGCAGTATGGTATTACCCGATTTCCGGGAGGCGCATCATACACCCTGGGCGATCAACCTATTGCCGGGGAGCTGAAGACATTGGGAATGGGAAAAACGGCGTTGGGACGCTTCTACGCACCCCAGGTACAAAGTATGCTGCACCCGGCAAGCGAGCGGCTGCCCCTTTAGCGAAATAAAAGCCTTAACTATTTTTTGAGAGGAGACCGATTATGTCTATGCTATTCACACCTCAGAAGCTGGGCAAACTCGAGATCAAGAATCGCCTCGTTCGGGCACCGACCCATGAGAACATGGCGACCGCTGCCGGAGAAGTGACCGACAGCCTTGTTGCTGTTTACCGCACGCTGGCGGCCGGAGGGGTGGGCCTCATCTTTACCGGCATTATGTATGTTCATCCCCTTGGACGGTCATATAAATATCAAGTCGGAATCGACCGTGATGAAGTCGTCCCGGGACTGCGAAAAATGGCTGATGCTGTGCACAAAGGGGGCGGGAAGATATTCTTTCAGTTAATACACGGGGGCAGGCAGACGACAAGGAAACTCATCGGACAGACACCTCTTGCACCCTCATCCACCGGGAGAGACCCTTTGTATTTCGTGAAGCCGAAAGAAATGACCGAACAGGAGATTGGCGAAGCAATTCGCGCCTTCGGGACGGCAGCCCAAAGAGCATATGAATCGGGCGCCGACGGGATTCATATCGCCGGAGCCGGAGGGTATTTGATCAATGAATTTCTCTCGCCGTTCTTTAACCGAAGAAATGACGCATGGGGCGGTTCGGATAAGAGCAGGTTCCGCTTTCTTGAAGAGGTCATTATCGCAGTAAAATCATCGATCCCCGGAGATATCCCGGTCACTGTGAAGATCAATGCGCATGATCATACCCCGCAGGAAGGAATAACCCCCGATCTGGCAAAACAATATGCTGCATGGCTGGTACGGTTGGGTATAGACGGCCTCGAAGTGGCTGCTGGTACGGTAACGTATTCAAATATGGACATGTGGCTCGGTCAGGTTCCCTTGAACGAGTATGTCTCGTCCCTTCCCTTTTGGAAAAAACCGATCGGCAGGCTCATGATGCAACCTATGGTCGGGAAATACAACCTCCGTGAGGGGTGGAACCTTGAGGCTGTGAAGATGATTAAGCCTATCATGGACGGCATCCCTCTTTTTCTCGTTGGCGGTATGCGGAGAGTAGAGCACATGGAGGAGATACTTCAGAACGGCGATACTCAATTTATCTCAATGTGCCGCCCCCTCATTCGGGAGCCGCTTCTGGTGAAAAAAATAGAACAGGGGGAAACAAAGGTCGCTTCATGCATATCCTGCAACAAATGTGTCGGGGCTGTTCCCAATGAATTGCCTGTCCGCTGTTACTGGCAAGGCCTGCCGGTAAGAGCGGCCAGAGGTAAATTTTAATAACCGTCCTGGCGATGGGCGAAAGAGGTTTCGTAGGCGGTGCTATGGTGCGAGCACTGCTCAGAGAGAATTAGTGTTTGAATAAATAAAATAAAGAGGGGCAGCGACTATTCAGACGGATTTTCCTGCAGCGGGACATAACAGCAGCCCAACGATAACTTTCCAACTACTACCGCCTGCACAATACAGCAAGAATCGGGTTGTCCGCATTTTCTCCCTTCGTTATGATAGAAACAGGAGATGACCATGAAGGCGCAATCACAGGTGGAAGATTACAGGCGCATCGAGAAGGCGATCCTCTTTCTTGAAAAGAACGCTCACCGGCAGCCCGATCTGAAGGAGATCGCCCGCACGGTAAACCTGAGCGAGTATCATTTTCAGCGCCTCTTCAAGCGCTGGGCGGGAATCAGTCCCAAACGGTTTTTACAGTTGTTGGTGATCGAACGCGCCAAGAAGGCGATGAAAAACTCCGGGAGCCTCCTCGATGTCACGCATGAAACCGGCCTGTCCGGTGCCGGCCGTCTGCACGACCTGTTTGTGAGCATTGAGGCAATGACACCCGGGGAATTCAGAAAGCAGGGCGAACGATTGAAGATCAGGTACGGTTTTCATCAGACCCCCTTCGGTGAATGTCTCGTGGCTGTTACCGGCAGAGGGATATGCAATCTCGCTTTTGTGAAAGAGGGCGGCCGGCACAGGGCGGTCGGCAATTTAAAGAAGCAATGGAAGCATGCTGAGGTTCTAGAAGATCCTGCAGCCACCAAGGCATATAGGGACAGGATATTCGGCTCCCCGAAGCCGGACTCTGTTCTCCCGCTTCATCTCCTGGGAACAAATTTTCAGATCAAGGTGTGGCAGGCGCTCATGAGAATTCCGCAGGGTGCGGTGGCCTCTTACGGGGAAATCGCGAGAAGGATCGGCATGCCGAAAGCCTCGCGCGCAGTGGGGAGTGCAGTGGCCGGGAATCCCGTGGCTTTCCTGATCCCCTGCCACAGGGTCATCCGCAAGACAGGCGCGGTCGGCGGCTACCGCTGGGGCAGTGCTCGGAAGAAGGCGATTCTCGCGTGGGAAGCAGCCGGAGAAGAGCGATGTTAAGCGTTTCCTGGACCCAGTCGACTGATGGAGACCCCCCGGCATTATGGGGAGATCAGAATGCCTTCCTTCCTTGACTTGAACAAATCCGTTACTGAAAGGTGTAGAATAAAATCAGAAACGGGACAATATTACTCCTCTTAACCAACCCTCCGTAGGAGAGCTGGCGGGGGCCTTGAAGGAAAGATCCGGAAAAGGAGGTTACGATGATAGTTAAGAAGGACAAGATAGTCCTGGTGACGGGAGCAACGGGTCATCAGGGAGGGGCGGTTGCGAGGAAGCTGGTGAGCGAGGGTTGGCCTGTTCGAGCGCTCGTCCGTGATCCGGACAAGGAATCTGCCCGGAGGCTCGCATCGCTCGGCATTGAACTGTTCAAGGGTGATCTCGATGACCGGTCTTCGGTCGAGCGGGCACTTACCGGTGTCTACGGGGTGTTCAGCGTCCAGATATTCTGGGAGAAGGGCGTTGAAGGAGAGATACGGCAGGGCACACTGCTTGCCGATGCAGCCATGGAAGCGGGCGTGAAGCACTTCATCTACAGCTCCGTCGGAGGGGCTGATCGCGATACCGGGATCCCTCATTTCGACAGCAAATGGACGATCGAGGAGCACATCCGCGGCATCGGCATTCCAGCCACGATCTTCCGTCCGGTGTTCTTCATGTACAATTTCTTCTCTCCGGAAATCAGCGAGGGAATCAGGAAAGGAACATTGTCGATGGCTGTTCGGAGCGGCCGTGTGTTGCAGATGCTCGCGGTCGAAGATATGGCCGCATTCGTGAACCTGGCACTCGAGAACCCTGCGCACTATATCGGTAAAGCTTTTGAACTCGCGGGCGACGAACTGACCATGCCGAAGGCAGCTGAGGTCATCGGCAATGTCATTGGTAGGACCGTGCGGTATATGGAAAAACCCATCGAGGAGGTCCGCAAGGGCAGCGAGGACCTTGCAAAGATGTTCGAATGGTTCAATGAGCACGGTTACCGTGCGAATATCTCGGCTCTTCGGGCCCTGTATCCGCAATTGACGAATTTCGAGGCATGGCTGCGCAGAACGGGATGGAGGAAAGCGGCATAAGAACGAGCTAGGAAAGGAGGCTCTGTTTTGCAGAGACCTCTCATCCCGGGGACGGTGGAGAATTCGCCTCCGGGATATTCTTGCACATCGTTCTTCCCGGCCTCTTCATCTCTTCAGTATCCTGCTGAGGAAGAGGCGGGTCCTCTCTCCTTGGGGGTTGGTGAAGATATTCTCGGGTGTGCCGGTCTCTATGATGTCGCCGCGATCAAAGACGACGACCCGGTCCGCCACTTCCTTCGCAAAATCCATCTCGTGCGTTGCTATGACCGAGGTCATTCCCTCATTGACAAGATCCTTAATGACAGTCAGCACCTCGCCGACCATCTCGGGATCGAGAGACGAGGTCGGCTCATCGAAGAGCATAGCCTCGGGTTTCATAGCGAGCGCCCTCGCGATCGCGACCCGCTGCTGTTCTCCGCCCGAAAGCTCTCCGGGCCAGCTGTTGATTTTCTGTTCGAGGTTGATCCTCCTCAAGAGTGCGCGTGCACGCTCGACTGCCGCATCATGATCGATGCGGAGGACTCGTACGGGCGCTTCGATGATGTTTTCGAGTACCGTCATGTGAGGGAAGAGGTTGAACTGCTGGAACACCATCCCGACCCTGAGCCTCACGTTCCTCATCGCTTCGATGTCCTTTGCGTCCGGTCGCACACGGTTGATCGAATGAAGCTCGATATCGTCGATGTCGATCTCCCCACTCTGGAAGAGTTCGAGGCCGTTGATACACCGGAGGAGGGTGCTCTTGCCGCTCCCGGAAGGACCGATGCAGACGACCACCTCTCCCTTCTTTACATCGAGGTCGATCCCTTTGAAGAGATGGTGTTCACCGAAATACTTATGGAGGTCCCTGACCCGGATCATCTTTTTGGACCCTTCAGTTTTTCCTCGAGCCGTCGCGCCATGAGGGAGAGGGGATAGCTCATGGCAAAATAGAGGAAAGCGGCGATAAGGCCGAGTTCAAAGAAGCGGAGCGTTGTTGCGGCAAGGATGCTGTAGGTCTTGGTCAGCTCGACCATCGCGATGACTGACACGAGCGATGAGTCCTTGAAGAGCGCGATGAAATCATTCGTTATCGCCGGAAGCGTTATCTTCAAAGCCTGGGGAAGGACGATCCTCCGTACGGTGAGAGACCTCGTCATCCCCAGAGAGAGAGCCGCCTCGGTCTGCCCCTTCGGGACCGCATTGATACCCGCACGGTAGATCTCTGCTTCATAGGCAGCATAGTTCATACCGAGGCCGACAAATGCCGCGATGAGAGGGCTGAGCGATACCCCGATATTCGGGAGGCCGTAATACAATATATATAATTGAATAAGGAGCGGGGTGCCCCGGTAGATCTCTATGTATGAAGCGGCAAGGCTGCTGAAAGGCGGCCTGCCATAGAGTCTGCCGAGAGCGAGGATCAATCCAAGGGACATAGCGAGCGCCATGGAGACAACTGATATGAGGATCGTCATGCCTGCACCCTTTACAAGTGCTGGCAGAAAAGTGTAGATCGGCGCCCGCTTCGAGTCCTCGAGTCTTGCGTACCCTTCCGGTGTCATTGCGATGGCGAAGAGCTTCTCCTGGGTTCTATCCCACATGTCCCACTTCTCGTAGATCTTTTTCAGTTCCCCTGACCGGATGAGCTTTGCGAGGACCTCCTCTATCTTCTGTTTGAGTTCTTCATCGCCTTTTCGCAGCGCTATGCCATAGAATCCCTCACCCACCGGTTCGCCCTGATATCTCAGTTTCGGATTCGGTTTCGCATAGTATGCTGCGATGG
>JBLNHB010000337.1:0-2758 GCA_050268805.1 bacterium
GTATCAATGATCCAGGCATGAAAGCTCAAACGGAGACTCCCTTTGTTGACACCACGATCATTCCTGACAGGAATGCAGGGATAGGGAGCCTTCTGCTGGATCTTCAGTATCCTCAGGATCCTGAAATAGACGGACCACCTCTGCTGGGACCTGAGTTTGCTTTTATCGATGTGGGCGCGTCACGTGCAAAGGTATCAACTACACTAAAAACGCTTCTTGCGAAGGACCTCAGAATGAACATTGATTATGCGGCAACAGAACTACTTGAAGCGGTGCCATGTGCAAATGTCACTCTCATGGGAGACTGTGCGGAGAAGATCCGTAGATATCTCTCAGGTATGATTTCTACAAGGGGAACCACGCGCGAAGTAACTGATTGGTATTTTGTTGTTGATCTGAATGGCAAGGTCTCTTCAGTAGCCTATTCTTACAACCATTATGGGAATGAAGTGTGGGAGGCGTATTACATGGGCCGGAGTTTTATGCTATCAGGTGAGAAAGTTGAATTTCTCGACCCGACGCTTGATGAAATGCTGACCTCCGATGTGCAGAACATCGAGGCAAGGATTAATTTGGAAAGGAAGCGGGACAGTGACCAGAGCCAACCCGGACCTTCTTGGGACGGGTATAGGATGGAAAAAAATCCTCTGGAAGCCGGTCTTGCGGAATTCGGGATCACCTTACAGAAGACAGATGTTCCTCAAAGGATTAAGGACAGGCAGAACGTCCTTTTTCTTGGAAATGTCCTGAATCATTACCCGCAGGATGATCAGGCCCGTGAGCTCGACAGGATTGCGGCGAATATGCTGGAGGAGGATATCGTTATTATCCAGACGGATGAGATGGATACCTCTTTCATCGAAGTCCTCCAGGTCAAAGGGCACGGGACCCGGAAAACACATGAGCGCATAAAGTGGATCAATACCAGCAAGCTTGTAGTCCGGAAGCCTGTCCGCGGATCGTGGCAGCAGATTCATCTGAAACCGGGGTTGAACCAGATAGTGAGTCGTCTTATTGACTGTCTCGGCAGAAAGGTGAGCTCCTCGGAGTGGGATCAGGAAGATCATAAGCTCATTGTCCGTCAACTTATCTATCAAGTTTTTGGAACCTTTTTCAGAGCCGTGCCAGTTGAAGAGACTCTTCGTATCGCTATCCGGGAGGCCTTGCGGAGATTGCCGTCCGGGGGAAGCTTGAAAGGGATTCCGGTCTTCAAGGATGATGCGGAAGATGCTTATGGAGGCGGGTTAGGGTCAGACCCGAGTCCCATCGTGTCAGAAGCAGACCTTATCAATATGAAGATGGTAACGAAAAACATGGAGCGAATACTGGCTCAATAAATTAGCGATTGATAAAAACATATGTGATTAATAGAGTACATTGCATTTAAAACTATGCTTGCTTCGTATCTTCATAACAGGAAGCGATGAATTACTTATAAAATTAAACAATAAAAAGGAGACAGAACCATGGAAAAAAAGATCGTATTAACAGGTGCTGCCCACTGAAAATTTCGAGGAGATTATCCAATGAGAAACATAAATAATTCACAGAAGACTATTACGAGCGCCCTCGAGGAATTGGGCGCGGAGCTCGGCATTTCGGAAGCGGATTTTGGTGGGAAGCTAAAGATCGAGGGGAAGATCCCGTCGTAGCTTCAAGGCACCACCTCGGAGAATCAACGTCTGTCCTTCTGGCTCTCTTCGGCATGGAGCTGGCCGGGATCTGGAAGGAGCGGACCGGGAGATCCCAGGACGTCAAGGTGAACGTCCGCAATGCCGTCTGCAACCTCGCGGCGATGTTCTATGCCAGGCATAACGGCGTTACGGTTCCGTTCGAGGACGTCGGCCTGGAACAGACCACGGACTTCTTCCGCTGCAAGGATGGCCGGTGGGTGTACATCGTCTGCTCGTTGCCGCACCTTTGCCAGAGGGCGTGCGCGGTGCTGGGCTGCCAGGCGACGAGGGAAGCATTCGTTGATCGGTGTATGCGGTGGAATGCTGATCTCCTCGAAGAGGCCATGAACGCGGCGGGCGCCGTTGCGCGATGGTGCGAACACGCGCGGAGTGGCTCGCGTCAGAGCAGGGAAAGATCACGATGGCGGATCCGCTGATCTCAATCCAAAAGATCGGCGACAGCGATCCGATCCCCTTCACCGGCGATAGCGACCTGCCCCTGATCGGGACCCGGGTGCTCGATAACACGCATATCTACGCCGGTCCGATCGGCGCCCGTTATGCGTCCGACGCAGGCGCGGATGTTCTGCACCTAGTTCCGCCATTGCAGCCCAACCCAGTTCGGGCAGACTCCGACGTGATGGTGGGAAAGCGGAGCGCGTGGTGCGATCTGACGAATCCGATCATGTTGGACCGGTTCTGGAAGCTGGTCAAGGATGCGGACGTTTGGGTGAATTCCTACCTGCACCTCGACCGCAAGGGCATTTCGCCGCAGTCGCTCGCGGCTGTCAAACCTGGAATCATTTGCGTCGAGATGCGCGGATACGGATTCAAAGGCGCCTGGGCCGAGCGTGGCGGGTTCGAGCAGCACGGGCAATCAGTCACCGGTTTCAGCGCAAACGAAGGCGCTCCCGATAGCCCAATCAATCCGCCGACATATTTACTCAACGACGTGATGACAGGCATCGAGGGCACAATCGGAATGCTCGAGGCCCTGCGTCGTCGTGCGCGCGAGGGCGGCAGCTATCTGGTCCGAGTCACTCTGGCCCGGAATTGTTCCTGGCTGCAGGAATTCGGCCTGTTTC
>JBLNHB010000338.1:0-6839 GCA_050268805.1 bacterium
GGCTACGACGAGTACCTCGATTTTGTCGTTGATTTCATCGAGCGGCTGAGCCCCAGGATCGTTCTCCAGAGGCTTTTCGCAACAGCTCCCGATGATATCCTGATCGCACCGAAATGGGGGAGGACACGGCAGCAGATCATTCGCGGGATAGAAGAACGTTTCCTCCAGAGGAACACATGCCAGGGGAGGTTATTCGGCGAACACGTATCCGCCCTGGCATAAAGGGTTACCTCAGCATTCATCATTACTCTGAGCGTCGAGAAAATCTTCGGTGAATTGCGCGTCATCCTCTTCCGAAAGCTTGAATATTTGATCCTTCGGAGGCTCAACCGTTTCATTCCGCTCGAGCAGTTCACGATAGACAAAGGGTCTTGACGAAGAGGGCAGTTTCGGGTCCTCATGGAGGTCCCTCAGATCGTTTGTCTTCATGTCGCTGATGAAGCGCAGGACCTGCTCCATGGGGGTGTAAGAATTTCTGACGAGCGCGTATTTCACCGCGTAGCGGAGCGACCATTTCGGATGTTTGGCGATCATCCGGAGGACATGGGGTTTTGTCGTTCCCTTATTGATGATCTTATAGAGGTGTCCCTCGGTGAGGAGAGGACTTTCAAGGCAGGCATCGACAACCATGTCATCGCTCTTCTCCATCAGCATCATGATGATGGTGATGTTTGCTCTCCGCGCGAGTGCTATCTTGACACCGGAAGGAAGGGAGGAAATCTTCTGAGAGATATCGTGCTCTATTTTCTGCCTTATCGTGACGGGGATATGCTGGTCCTTTGTCATGTCGGAGAGATCGAAGAGCCTGATAAATTTGAGGAGACCGAGGGTGACCTTCTGCGGGCTCTTGGGATTCCGGCAGATGGCGAGTTTGAGCGTATAGCTGTCCTTGAACCGGCTGTCGCTGGCAAGAAAAGCGAGAGCTTCCGGAGGGGTCGTTTTTCTCTTGGCAAGAAAAACCGCCATGTCTTCCTCAAGATTCCTGTTCTGCGTTGCGTGGAGGATGACCTGGGAGCTGGGGTCCCTGATGATTTTCCGGAGCTCCTCAAGGCCTGCGGACTGGGCCTGCTGAATCCTCTCCTCGAGCTTTTTCATGCACTATTGTACCTGATTGCCGGATGGGAAAGTCGTAGGCACGAGGTGACACGTTGACTCTCTTCCTCGTTCCTGTTACTCTTAAAGCGAGAAACAAGAAAAGGAGGACCGGTTATGCATCATGACACGGGAGAGACCAAAAAGGTGGCGCTGGCTTTTCTTATCGGAGGCTTGATCGGCGCGGGGATTGCTCTTCTCTATGCACCCCAGGCAGGGATCGAGACGAGGAAAGACATTGCGAAGAGTGCGAGAAAACTGAAGCGGAAGACCGTAGAACTTGTTGACGACACGATCGATAGCTTAAACGATCTCGTCGAGAACGTGAAGGATGTCACCTCCGATGTTGTCGAACGGAGCGTGGAGCTCTCGGAGAGCGCCAAGAAGGAGATTCTGAGGGCATATGACCAGGGACAGAAGATGATCGCGAAGCAGAAAGACAAGCTCATGGAGGTTCTGAAAACGAACTGAGTGCATGGATGAGTCCGAAGCCCGCATAGAGAGAATTCCGGTTGTTGCTTCCACGCAAGGGAAGCGCCCCTTCCGAAAATTGTTTTTACGCTTCGGGACCCGGTTCCCTGCTCTTTCATGATTGCCGGAAAGTCCCTCGATCTGCTTGAATTCCCCAAAGTCCTCTCTGTTGTCTCGGATCTTTCACACAGCGATGCCTCGCGGAACGCTATTCTCAAGATTCATCCTCTCGGGAGCAAGAGCGACCTTGAGCGGAAATTCGGGCTTATCAGGGAAATGCTCCAGTTGTTTCACGATGGGATCCCGGTCAAGCTATCGCCTTTTTCCGATATAACCCCCCTGATCAGAAAACTTGCACCCGAAGGAGCGGTGCTCGAACCGCTCGAGCTTCTCGGATTCGTTCCGGTCCTCCGGACCGCCCTCGATATCTCGCGGGAGCTTCACGGGAAAAAGGGGATTCCTCTTCTGAGCGAGCTCACATCGCCGCTGACCGGGAATGCCGATGTCCTGAACCTGATTGAGGGCTCCCTTGACAGCGAAGGGCATATACGCGATGAAGCATCGTTCAGGCTCTCTGAGCTGAGAGGAGAGATCAGGAGGAGAGAAGCACGGATACGGAAGAGACTGGATGAGATGGTTCACGATTCGAGGACCTCGGTATTCCTTCAGGATGACTTTATCACGAAGAGGTCGGGGAGATGGGTAATCCCGGTCAGAATGGATTCCAAGGGACAGATACCGGGTGTTGTCCACGATATCTCCCGGTCAGGAGAAACCGCATATGTAGAGCCCTTGTCTCTTATCCCGCACTCGAATGAGCTTGAAAATCTTCTTGCCGAGCAGAAGGCGGAGGAGCTTCGGATCTTGAGGAACATCTCATCCCGGATCAGGGGCGTGACCCATGAACTAGAGGCACAGTTTGCCGTTCTTGTCCAGATCGATGTCTTCAATGCCATCTCTCTGTTTGCGGAAAGATACAAAATGGAAATCCCCCTTCTCCACGAAACGGCGTCTATCCGTCTTGCCGGCGCGCGCCACCCTCTCCTCGCGATAGCACTGGAAAAGGCAGGCCCTGAGCGGCATGTTGTCCCGCTGGATGTTGAACTCGGGGGGGATGAGAACGTCATGGTTATAACAGGCTCCAATGCGGGCGGGAAAACGATAGCGCTCAAGGCCATAGGATTGCTTGTCATCATGGCTCTCTCGGGAATGCCCATTCCTGCCTCCGCATCGTCCCGGATTCCCCTGATCAGAGACCTTCTCATCGATATCGGCGATGAACAGTCAATCGAGCGGAACCTGTCGACGTTTTCCGCGCATATCGAACATGTGTCGGAGATCGTCGAAAATGCCGGGCCCTATAGCCTTGTGCTCATCGATGAACTCGGTACCGGGACTGACCCGGATGAGGGCGGAGCGCTCGCCTGCGCGGTGCTCGAACAGATCCAGAAGAGCGGTTCCCTCGCCTTTTCCACAACGCATCTCACCGGCATCAAGGGATTCGTCCACAGGACAGTGGGCATGGTCAATGCGTCCATGGAATTCGATGAGCGGACAAATACCCCGCTGTATACACTGAAAGTCGGTGAGCCAGGACGGTCTCACGCGCTCGAGATCGCCGGGAAATTCGGCCTCCCCGCAAGCATTGTCGAACGAGCGCGGAATATCATGGGACGGGTAAACGTGGAACTCGATGAGATGATCTCCGACCTGAACGATACGCGGAGAGAATATGAAGAGAGGCTGAAACTGCTCGATCAGGAGCGGGCTGCTCTGGAGGAGCAGAGAAGACTATGGGAAAAGAAGATGGCTGAGACGGAATCGGGGAAGAGAGAGATCCTTGCGGAGGCGCACCGCGACGCTGCGGAAATTCTCCGGCTGACGAAACGCCAAATGCACGATTTGCTTGAAGAGGTAAAGAAAAAAGACAAATCCGGAGTACGGAAAGGGTTGAGACAGATCGAACAATCGCAGACAATTATGGAAAGCAAAATCAGGGAATATGAACCAGCTGGGAATTGGGCGCCGTCCATCGAAACGGTACACGCCGGCGATACCGTTTTTATTAAGACGCTCGGGGTTGACGCTACTGTTATCGAAATACAACCGAAACATGATCGGGTGAGGGTACGAGCAGGAAGTGCCGACATCGAGGTGCCATTCTCGGATATTGCGGAGCGTAAGGGAGAGCATGGTTCCGTACAGAAGGGATACTCTTTGCCAGATGCATCGGTTGAATTCTCCGTTTCGAGGATCAATCTCATTGGCCTCAGGGTGGAGGAAGCGATGTCGAAACTGGAACCGTTCCTCAATCATGCTTCACTGGCCGGGCTCAAAGAGGTCACTATTATTCATGGGATCGGCAAAGGAATCCTGGCAAGGGCTGTCCGGGAGCACCTGACAGGACACCCGCTCGTAATATCCTTCAGAACCGGTGAACGCTCTGAAGGAGGAGCAGGGGTAACGATTACGACTCTGGCCTGAATATTCTCCTCCTGATCTTCCGATATGCACAAATGCGAAGAATTTTGCAGGAGTGCAATAATTTTTTTTTTCATATCCTTTAGATCCAATTGGTTGTCACCTGGTATTTCTTATGCTTATCTTATGTTAAGAACAAAGAAGGAGGATGAAAAAATGAAGGAGAAAATGGCAAATAAACTCTTGTATGTCGGAGCAGGTGTCGGCCTTGTATTGTTCGCTCTCTTCGGTCTCATGCCCGGCTCATTTATCGGCGGAGTCATGGGCCTGAGCCTGGCGGGGTCTCTCTTCGGTACGCCTGTTCAGCCCGGGGTCATGGCGAGGATGATCATTGCGATTTCAATGCTTTTGGGGGTCTTGGTGTCAGGACTTATCTTTGTTACCGCGACTTCAACCATAGGGTGGCTGATCGGAACCGGTGTTGATTCACTCACGATGAGAAAAGAGAAAGAGGCAGAGCAGAAAGTACAATAAGAGTCGAATGTCAGATGCGCTCTCGGGAAAAACAGGCCTTCCGTCACAGGCGGGGCGAGAGTGCGTCAGGCTACTTTTATCAGACCAGGTCTGACGGTGTGCAGGCAAGGAAGAGCATCCAATCTTCTCTTCTAACGATTTCGTTCTTTACCGGTTTCTCTTGCAAATAATGATGGCTCAAAATATAATTATCCCATGCTATCAAAAGTTCTGAGCGCTACGGTGCTGGGTATCGATGCATACCCTGTTGAAGTTGAGGTCGACATCACCTCGAAAGGGCTCCCTCATTTTTCCATGGTTGGCCTGCCTGACACAGCCGTCAAGGAAAGCCGCGACCGGGTAAGAGCTGCGCTGAAGAATATCGGGTTCAATTTTCCGCTGAAACAGATAACCGTTAATCTTGCTCCGGCTGATCTGAAAAAAGAGGGTTCATCCTTTGATCTCCCTATTGCGATCGGCATTGCCGCATCCGAGAACGTTCTCTCCCCTGAGAGGGTCAAGGAGTATTTATTTACCGGAGAATTATCGCTCGACGGGACGATCAAGGCGGTGAGGGGTTCTCTCTCTATCGCAATGGCTTCCCGGGAGATGAATGGAATCCGGGGTATTATTGTTCCCTTCCTCAATGCGCCTGAGGCATCCGTTGTGAAGGGGGTCAAGGTTTTCGGTGCGCAGACCCTTGCCGAGGTTATCGATTTCCTGAACAATGTCCGAACCATTCAGCCGGTTTCCATTGACATACACGAGGCGATGAGGGAGAGTTTCCGCTATGAGGATGATTTCTCCGAGGTCAAAGGGCAGGAACATGCGAAGAGGGCCCTTGAGGTTGCCGCTGCCGGAGGGCACAATATCCTGATGATCGGGCCTCCGGGATCCGGCAAGACTATGCTCGCAAAACGAATTTCGGGCATTCTCCCGCCCATGACCTTCGAGGAAGCTCTCGAGACCACCCGCATCAACAGTGTGGCGGGCATCATGAGGGATGGAGCACCACTCTGGGTAACACGGCCCTTCCGGTCGCCGCACCACACGATTTCGGATGTCGCCCTTATCGGCGGGGGTCAGGTGCCGAAACCGGGAGAGGTTTCCCTGGCGCACAACGGCGTTCTCTTTCTCGATGAGCTCCCAGAGTTTAAGCGGAATGTCCTTGAGGTCCTTAGGCAGCCCCTTGAAAACGGGGAGGTAACTGTTTCCCGAGCGATTGCTTCGATAACCTATCCGGCATCGTTCATGCTCGTCGCTGCCATGAACCCCTGCCCTTGCGGCTATCTTGGCGATGTCCGCCATCAATGCTCCTGCGCTCCCGGCCAGATCCACCGGTACCGGAGCAGGGTCTCCGGACCGCTCTTTGACCGGATCGATATTCATATCGATGTCCCCGCGGTGAACTACCGGGAACTCTCCTCTGAATACGCCGGCGAATCCTCGGAAGCAATTCGCGCAAGAGTGAGTCGCGCCCGGCATCTTCAGACCGAGCGTTTCCAGAAAGACAGGATCTACTCGAATGGCCAGATGAAAACAAGGCATATCAAGAAATATTGCATCCTGACAGAAGATGCCCGTACTCTTCTGGACTCTGCGATGCAAAAGCTCGGCCTCTCGGCGAGGGCATATACCAGAATCTTGAAAGTCTCGAGAACCATTGCCGACCTCGAAGAAACTGGACCAATCCAGGGGCATCATGTCTCGGAAGCGATCCAGTACAGGACGCTCGATCGAGGGGTGGTATAGAGAAGAAATTTAGGGCGAACGGGTTTCGAAAATGCGTATTTCGGTCGAGGAATAGAAGGTATTCGGCGTTTGTTGCCGGGAAGATGTGAGAAGTTCAGAAGAATTACATTCCAAGCATTCTGCAAGTACTTTCTAAAACAATAAACCCTCAATTCAATTCTCCGACGCAGCACTATCTGGCTCCAAGATCAAAAAACAAATGTTTCATTGAAGTTTCATATTGGAATTTATAGTTATATTAATTTTTTTAAAAATGCTATAATTGTAATAGCTAATATGTATTATTAAGCTAAAAAGTCACAAAAGTTGCTATTAGATTTGATTTAATTTTTATGTAATGCTCAGGTGAGAAGAGTTTAACATTAAAAACTCTTTTAGAATTAATTTCTTAGGTTTCATAAAAAGAGAATATTGAACGATAAATATATAAGATTAAAAATTTGTTGGGAAAGAACAGATACTATGGCTCGAAAAAAGAACGCTCATGAAGACTCCATAGCGATCATCGGGATGGCCTGTATATATCCGGGTGCTCATTCGCCTGAAGAATTATGGCGAAATGTGCTTGCGGGCAGAAGATATTTCCGGAA
>JBLNHB010000339.1:0-3550 GCA_050268805.1 bacterium
TTCTTCGGTGCCGATCTTCCTGATCCTTAAAGCCTGCCGCGGCGTGAGGATGCTGAAGAGAATTCCTTCCTGTGCAAGGATATCACGGGTCTCGAGATCGACCGCAGCTTCAGGGAGCCACATCCCTTCCGGAGCCCGCCGGAACCGGTATTCAAAATCCCTGATACCCCAGAGGACCTGGGTACGCTTGTCCCTGCTGTTCGCAAGCGGCATGATGATATGATTATATGCCTGGGCAATGGCGTTGCCGTGGCCGGATCGTTTCTGAATGCTCTCCTGGTCGGCCTGGAGGACCGCTGCACATGCTTCCGGGGTGTGGATTTCCATCCAGGAGAGAAGGGTCGGGCCGAAGTTGAAACTCATGCGTGCATAGTTGCTCACGATCTCTCGTATTTTCCCGGTCTCATCGAGAATGCGTGCGGCGCTGTTCGGCAGGTAACATTCGGCTGCGATGCGCTCATTCCAGTTTGCGTAGGGCACGGCCGAATCCTGCAGCTCGATCGTTTCCAGCCAGGGGTTTTCCCGAGGAGGCTGATAAAAGTGGCCATGTATGCAGACGAACTGGTCTTTCACCGTTGCCCTCTCATCAGAATATCCAGCCGCGCATCATCCTGTCCGGTTCCGGCGTGCGGCCGCATTGCTACCGCTCTTCGCTCTTGAAGAAGACGACGCCGAGGGGAGGCAGGGTAAGGGAGAGGGAAAAGAATTTTCCGTGGCAGGGTCCGGGATACGCTTCGCAGCCGCCCAAGTTCCCCTGACCGCTCCCGCCGTAGATCGTCGCGTCGCTGTTGAGCAGTTCCCGCCAGTACCCGCCCCAGGGCACGCCGACCCGGTAGTGATACCGCAGAACGGGCGTCAGATTGCAGACCACGAGTATCGTGTCGGCCGGGTTCTTTCCTTTTCTCAGGAAAGCGATGATGCTGTTCTCCCAGTCATGGAAATCGATCCATTCAAAACCTTCATTGCTGAAGTCCTTCTCATGGAGCGCGGGCTGGGACCGGTAGAGATGATTGAGATCCTTCACCCACTGCTGCACCTGCCGGTGAAAGGGATGCTCGAGGGCATGCCATTCGAGGCTTTCATCGTGGGTCCATTCCTTCCACTGGCCGAACTCCCCTCCCATGAAGAGGAGCTTCTTGCCGGGGTGACCGTACATATACCCGAAGAGGAGCCTCAGGTTGGCGTTCCTCTGCCATTCGTCGCCCGGCATCTTTCCGATGAGGGAGCCTTTCCCGTGAACGACTTCATCATGAGAAAGCGGAAGGACGAAATTCTCGAAGAAGGCGTACCAGATGCTGAAGGTGAGCTGGTTGTGGTGATATTTCCGGAACACGGGATCCAGCGAGAAATAGTCAAGGGTGTCGTGCATCCAGCCCATGTTCCACTTCATGCCGAACCCCAGCCCTCCCACATGGGTCGGCTTCGATACCATCGGCCACGCGGTCGATTCCTCGGCTATGGTCTGGATGTCGTGATGCCGCCCGTACACCATGGCATTGAACTTCTTGATGAAATTGATCGCGTCGATGTTCTCGTTCCCGCCGTACTCGTTCGGTATCCACTCGCCCTCCTTCCTCGCATAGTCGAGGTAGAGCATCGAAGCCACGCCATCGACCCTGAAGCCGTCGATGTGGTACTTCTCGAGCCAGAAGAGGGCGTTGCTGATGAGGAACGCCTGGACCTCGAACCTGCCGTAGTTGAAGATGTAGCTCGACCACTCGGGATGGAACCCCTTCTTGGGGTCTGCGTGCTCGTAGAGGTGCGTCCCGTCGAAATAGACGAGGCCGTGCATGTCGCTCGGAAAATGGGAAGGGACCCAGTCGAGGATGACGCCGATGCCGTTCTCGTGGAGAAGGTCGACGAGATACATGAAATCCTGGGGCTGGCCGTATATGCTCGTGGGCGCGAAATACCCGGTGATCTGGTAGCCCCACGAACCGAAGAAGGGATGCTCCATGACCGGCATGAGTTCCACATGGGTGAAACCCATTTCCTTTACATACGCGCTGAGCGCATGGGCCATCTCCCGGTAGGAGAGAGAGCGGTTCCCCTCCTCCGGCACGCGCCGCCAGGAACCGAGATGCACTTCATAGATCGAGACGGGAGCCTCCAGGGCATTCCGCTCATGCCGGCTCTTCATCCATGCGCTGTCCTTCCACTCATACTCCAGATCCCAGACAATGGAGGCGGTCCTGGGCGGTATCTCATGAAAGAGTCCGAAGGGGTCTGCCTTGTCGACCTGGAAGTGGTGATGGCGGGAGACGATATGAAATTTGTAGTGCGCCCCTTTGCCCACCCCGGGGACGAAGCCTTCCCAGATCCCCGACCCGTCCTCCCTTGGCTTCAGGGGATGACTTTCCTTATGCCAGCCATTGAAATCCCCCATGACCGATACTTTGCGGGCATTCGGCGCCCAAACGGCGAAACAGGTCCCGGCTGTGCCGTCCTTCGCCTTTGTCTGGTGCGCCCCGAGCTTGTCATAGAGCGTGATGTGATTTCCCTGCTTGAAGAGGTAGACATCGTAATCCGTAAGTATGCTGGTATCGTACCGGATGCCGCCTTCATCCTGTTTTTTCGTGGCAGGCATTGAGCAACCTCCTTTGTTGTTGCCTCGGAACCGGGACGCGCCCGTTCCTATAAGCCGAGAATCCCGAGGAATTCTTTCCGTGAAATGTAGTTCGACTCAGTGATCAATCTGCCGTCGCGGTAGTACCGCACATAGGGAATGGTCTGGTTCTTCCAGACACGCTCTTTCAGCGAGAGAAAATCCTGAAAACAGTCAATCCTGTTGTAGCACAGCTCATAGATGTCCACAGCGATCCCATCGTCAAGGAGATTCAACCATTCCTCCATGCTCTGCCATTGCGTGCACCAGTCCTGCGTCATGATGATTGCAACGTTCCCCCGTGAGAAAACGACATCAGGACCAAACTCACCGTGTGCAATTGCGTGGAGCACTTGATCGCTGGTGAGGGTCCTTCTCCTGAGCATGGCCTTGCTTTCCTTTGCCATTGTAAGATTACCTGAACGTCGACAGGATGTACTCTGCAATCTTGAGCGCATCCTCATCCGTAATCGCCTTTTCATCGAACATCTTCATTCCCGACCACTCCTGAGGGTGAGTGGAAAAGGCCCCGGGATTTCTCATCTTCCTCACAATATCCTGGGGCGTCTGTATGCCGTTTTTCTCGAGGTCCCGGGTGAAGAGAGTCTTCGTCGGGTTCAGGATGTTCCCACCCGCGGGATGACATACCGCGCAGTTCTCCTGAAACAGGGTCTCACCCGATTTCCCAGCCGGATTATCTGCTGCAAGGAGTGCGGCTCCCAACATGCCCAAAACAACCATTGCCGCAACACCGATGAACGTCATTCTCATTGTTTTCCTCTCTCCTTCCCTTCACTGCTCATTGAATCGCGCATACCCACGAAGCGGCCTTTCTCATTGGAACCTCGCGCCGCACTTTCTGCAGCCCGGCCGGTTGATATTGTGGCCCAGATAGCGGCTGCACGCCGGGCATTGCCAGTTGACCGCAGAGAAAATAACAAAGAG
>JBLNHB010000340.1:0-4773 GCA_050268805.1 bacterium
GGACCGCCCAGGACATGTTGAAGCGTTATGAAGATGATGCAGCCATCAACGGCCTTTCCTTTGACCGGCATGAGGAGAGCCTCGGTGTCGATACCTTTACCAGTGCGATCCGAAAGGCGGCGGAAATCATCACCGAGGATCCCCTCGGAGTCCCCCTCATTTCGAGCTGGGACCGGGTTACCTCCGCGATTCCGGGCATTCTCGGACAGATCAAGGAGGCTGTCAACCGGGACAATCCATAGAAGATGCGGAGCCCGGCCGTAGCAACGGTACAGGAGGTCTCATGAAAGGTGACATGGTCGGATTTTTTCCACCCGTGGGGGTCGCGCTCGGCGCAATAGCGGTTCTTCTTGTGGTCCGGTCAATCGCGTTCCGTATCCTTCACCGGTGGTCCCGCCGCACGGAAACCAAAATAGATGACATTATTATTGAGTCCCTGAAATATCCATCGCTCTTGTGGGCCGTCGCGATCGGACTCCACATAGGGGTCGTTTTCTCGGACCTTCCCGAGAAGCAGATTTTCTACATCACCAGATCAATACACGTTCTCGTCATTGTCTCGGTCACGTTTGCCTCCGCGAATCTTGCCGGAAAACTGTTCAGGAACTATGTGCAGAAAATGGACATTCTGGTCCCGACAACCGGTCTTGCCTACGGGCTCGTGAAGGGCATTATTCTCGTCCTCGGCTTCCTAATCATGCTCAGCGTGCTCGGGGTTTCGATCACGCCGCTCATTACCGCCCTCGGCGTCGGCGGCCTCGCCGTCGCCCTCGCCCTCCAGGATACCCTTTCCAATCTCTTCTCCGGAATCCATATCCTCATGGAGAAGTCTGTCCGCATCGGCGACTTCGTGAAACTCGAGACCGGACAGGAGGGATACGTTGAAGACATCACCTGGAGGACGACGAGGATCCGGATGCTGCCGAACAACATGGTCATCATACCGAACAGCAAGCTCTCCCAAAGCATCGTGACCAACTACTATCTGCCGGAGCAGAGGTTGGCCCTGCTCATACCGGTCAGCGTGAGCTACGCGAGCGATCCTCAGCAGGTCGAGCGGGTGCTCGTCGAGGTGGCAAAGAAAGCGATCGGCGAGGTTCCCGGTCTGCTGGGAGAACCGGAACCGTTCGTGAGGTTTATCCCGGGATTCGGAGAGAGTTCCCTCGACTTTACGCTCATCTGCCAGGTAAAGGAATTCGTCGACCAGTATCTCGTACAGCACGAGTTGCGAAAGAAGATATTCGGAAGATTCAGGGAAGAGGGCATCGAGATACCCTTCCCGCAGAGGACCGTTCATCTCAAGGAGGAGAAGAATGGAGAGAACGATCGAACCTTTTGAATTCAGGGAATGCGTGAGCCTGCTTAAAGCGACCGGGAAGAAGGCGAAGACCCTGAGCGAATTACGTGACGTGATTGCAAAGGTCAGCGACCGCTCACTTTTTCATCACACCTACGAGCATTTCTTAAAAGGTCACATCCTCGAGTACACGAACGACTTCGCGCAGTGGGCCGGAGAGTTCCTCGAGGAGCGGGCCCTCTCCGAAGAGCTGTCGAACATTGATCCGTACGCGTGCAAGGACATGGCCGAGCTGAGAAAGGTCTTGCTTGACATCATAGACGTCTATATCGAGCGATTTCCGGAGCCGAGGGAAGCCATGGCCGGAGACGAGTTTTACTTCAACGAAACGGTGACGCTGGTATTCCCCGCGGGTTTGTGGGCGAAGAATCTCGCCGAATTTCTCATGGCGATAAAATACATCGATACCGGATCGCTCTACTATCATTTTTATGAGGCGCGGTTACGCCTCGGCGCGGGAGTCGATGACTTCTCGAAATGGTTTGAAGCGTCGGGGAAAAAAGAGCTCTCGCAAACAGTGCGGGCCATCGACCCGTTCATGCACAGCATGGAGGGAATCAGGGAACGGATCGCACACGCCGTGGAGGAAGAAGTGCGAAAGGACATGGCGACCATCGGGGGTACGGAATGATCTCTCAGTATGCCGGTATCGCGCCGAAGGGCGACCTCCTGCTTTTGCAGAAGCTCGGGGAAAAGTTGAAGGGCAGGTCTTTCCTCCATATCAATTCAACGAGGGAGGGCGGCGGGGTCGCCGAAATTCTGCAGAGGATGATCCCCATGCTTACGGAACTCGGTATTCAGGCCCGATGGGAGGTGATCGAGGGAAACCAACGATTCTTCGACATAACGAAGAAGATGCACAATGCCCTCCAGGGGAATTTCGAAAGATTTTCTGAGGAGATGTGGCAATACCATTCCGGGATCAACCGCCGCAATGCGGAGAAGCTCAACCTTGGAGCGGATGCGGTTCTTATCCACGACCCCCAGCCCGCTCCTCTCGTCGAGTTCAGGAAGACAGGGACGTGGATGTGGCGATGCCACATCGACGTATCCAATCCCCAGAAGGAGGTCTGGGAATACCTTACCCGGTATTGCGGGAAATATGATGCTGCGATCTTTTCGGTGGCGAAATTCGCGCGCGCGATGGGCATCGATCAATTCATCATCGCTCCTTCCATAGACCCCCTCAGTGAAAAGAACAGGGAGCTGACGGAGGGCGAGGTCCGGGATACGATGAAGAAATTCGGGATATCCGAGGACAAACCGGTCATTCTTCAGGTCTCGCGGTTCGACCGGTTCAAGGACCCCCTCGGAGTGATCCGGACCTACAGGATCATAAAGAAATACAATGACTGCAGCCTCGTGCTGGCGGGGAGCCCGGCTACGGACGACCCGGAGGGCGAGGCCGTCCTGAATGAAGTAAGGGAATACGCCGCAGATGACCCTGACATCCATATCCTTCTGCTCCCATCGTTCAGTGACAGGGATATCAATGCCTTGCAGCGTGCAGCAACCGCCGTCATGCAGAAATCGATCAAGGAGGGCTTCGGGCTCACCGTTTCCGAGGCGATGTGGAAAGGGAAACCGGTAATCGGAGGAGCGACGGGCGGCATCCCACTCCAGATCGTGCACGGGGTCACCGGCTTTCTCGTCCATTCGGTCGAGGGGGCAGCGTTCAGGACACGACAACTTCTCAACAACCCTGAAATGGCTGGCAGAATGGGTGAGCGCGGGAGAGAGTATGTCAGGAGCAACTTTCTCATTACGAGGCATGTGCGCGATTATCTGTCAGCATGGTATGCGATGGAGAACAGGGGTAAGAGTGCGCTGGAATTGTGAGGGGAGACTGAAGGACTCTGCATGAAACGGAAAGTATTGGAAGGATCGGTTCTGTTTGCGAGCATCCTGAAGTGGCTGTTCCTCGCATCCGGAGTCGGGATCGTGGTCGGCTTCTCAACGACGATTTTCCTGAAACTTCTCGTCATGGGGATTTCATATGCGTCCCAATTCAATTACTATTATCTTCTTCTACCGTTCGCATTGTTCTTCAGTTCCACCATCGTTCAGTATCTCGCGCCGGACGCCGTGGGACACGGCACGGAGAAAATTATCGAGGCGGTCCATAAATATTCCGGGAGAATAAAACCGCTCGTTGTCCCGGTGAAGCTCGTCGCCACCATTATCACCATCACCTGCGGAGGATCAGCAGGGAAGGAGGGCCCTGCCGCACAGATCGGGGCGGGAGCGTGTTCCTCCTTCGCCGATCTCCTCAGATTCAACAACCGGGACCGGCGAAAACTCGTCATCTGCGGCATCAGCGCCGGCTTTGCCACCGTCTTCGGAACTCCCATCGCCGGGGCAATTTTCGGAGTCGAGGTGCTTTTCGTCGGAGGGCTTCTCTACGAGGTGCTCTTTCCCTCTTTTGTCGCGGGCATTGTCGGGTATCAGATCTCCTCGTCCCTCGGCATTTCCTACTTCCATGAGCCGCTGCAGTTCGTTCCTGTTTTCAGCAGTCTCTTCTTCATAAAAGTATGCCTCGGCGGCCTCTTCTTCGGGATGGTTTGCTTCCTGTTCATCGAGACGCTCCGCCTTTTTGAAGAAGCGAGCAAACGCATACGGCTGTGGAACCCCCTGAAGGGATTCGCCGGGGGAATCGCACTCATCCTCCTGACGCTCGCCTTCTCCTCTCGCTACCTCGGTCTCGGACTCGATACGATCAAGGGCTCTCTGGAGAATGCGCCCATACCGGCCGGCGCATTCATTCTCAAAATGGTTTTCACAGCAATCACGCTCAGTTTCGGCGGGAGCGGCGGCATCATTACGCCGATATTCTTTGTGGGAGCAACGGCCGGCAATACCTTCGCCAGCGTCCTAGGATTCGATCCCGCCATTTTCGCGGCAATAGGTCTGGTGAGTGTGCTCGCAGGTGCGGCAAATACTCCCATATCGGCGAGCATCATGTCTGTAGAGCTTTTCGGGGCTGCGGTCGCTCCCTATGCGGCCGTTTCCTGTATCATCAGTTTTCTCATGACCGGTCACCGGAGCGTGTATCCGAGCCAGATCCTGTCGGTTGCCAAGTCGTCCTCTCTTGTGGTTGCCCAAGGAAAGGAGATGGGAGAGATTGGCGACGTGGCATACCGGCCGAAACCGGAGAGCTTGGCCGGAAGAATCATCAGGAGGATGCGGAAAGCAAAGAGCGATGAGAGACCGGAGGAGAGCGATGAATAGAGGATCAACGATCCTCCTGCTGATCCTCTCGGCATTCCTCGTCGGCTCTGAGGAGCAGATGTGCCGGAAGGCGCATTCAACTGGGTTGATATGACCTGGCGAGGCGTGAAGGTGGAAGGGTCCTCCGCCCTCAGCGAAAATCTCCGGCCCGGGGGAAAAGGATTCATGAAATTCTCCGAAAACAAGAC
>JBLNHB010000341.1:0-6550 GCA_050268805.1 bacterium
TCCATCCACGAGAAATAGCTGTTTTTCCAGCCCGAGGGAATGATTCTTACTTTGTCCCTTCTCACCACATCGATGGCGTCCTTCGCCATCTCCTGAACGTTCACATACCACTGGATAGTGAGGAGAGGCTCAATGACCGTCTTGCAGCGATAGCAGTGACCGATGGAGTGCTGATGCTTCTCGACCTTCTCTATGAGACCGAGCATCCGCAGGTCTTCGCTCACGGTCTTTCTGGCCGCATACCGGTCCATGCCGGCATATTTCTCGCCTGCATCGGGGGTCATGGTCCCGGTCTCGTTGATGACCTTGATAAAGGGCAGAGAAGGGCTCTGCCGTTTCGCTATCGCCTCATCGCTGAAATCATGGGCAGGCGTTACCTTGACCGCCCCGGTTCCGAACGCTGGATCAACAGCCTCGTCGGCGATGACCGGGATCTTCCTCTTGATGAGCGGCAGGATGATATATTTGCCCACGACATTCTTGTACCGTTCATCCGACGGGTTGACAGCGACCGCTGCATCACCGAGCATCGTCTCCGGCCTTGTCGTGGCCACAACCACGTGACGGTTCGTATTTTCGAGTGGATACTTGATGTAGGTCAGGTTGCCCTCGATTGTTTCGTGTTCCACCTCAAGGTCCGAGAGGGCCGTGTGGCACCGCGGGCACCAATTGATGAGCTTTTTCTCGCGATAGACCAACCCTTCCTCGAAGAGCCGGACAAAGACCTCCCGGACAGCGCCGGACAGTCCCTCGTCGAGAGTGAATCGCTGCCGCGACCAGTCACAGGAAGCTCCCAGACGTTTCAGCTGGTTGATTATGGTGCCGCCATACCGCTCCTTCCATTCCCATACCCGTTCGATGAAAGCCTCTCTTCCCATTTTATGGCGGTCGAACCCCTCTTTCTGGAGGCTCTTCTCGACCACATTCTGGGTGGCAATGCCGGCATGATCGGTTCCGGGAATCCAGAGCACGTCAGAGCCCCGCATCCTCTTCCAGCGAACAAGAATATCCTGGAGTGTTGCATTGAGGGCATGGCCCATGTGGAGGGAGCCGGTTATATTCGGAGGCGGGATGACGATGCAGTAAGGATCTCCCTTACCGGTGGGAGAAAAGAGTCCCTGCGTGGTCCAGAACTCATACCATTTCGCCTCGATCTGCTGCGGAGAAAAATGTTTCTCGATGTTCTTATCCTTAGCTTTCACGTCGGACATTGCCGGTCCCCAAACAGAATGAAAGCAAGCCGGAGGCTTGCTTCACCGATTTTGCATGCGAAGTGTGTTCTTAGACTTCAGCCTTTATTCTCTCTATCTCTTTCCTGATGATATTCTCTGCAAGGTCAGGCACCGTTTCCCAGATAACATTCTCAACCTGCTTGCCCAGGGTCGAGAAAGCGCCGGCAAGGGCGTCCTTCAGCGCCTTATCGACAGACTTCGAGAGCGCTTCCCGGATAAGGGGATCGAGGGAATTTTTTATGGATGCACTCACGGTATTTTCGACAATCTTCGCAGCATCAACCTTCTGAAGTATGCCCGCAGCCTGCCTGCTGATCTCTTCCCGAAAAGCAGATATAACGGCCTCTTCAGAGGGCATCTTCACGGGAGGAGCCGGCATGCCTTTTCCGGCAGGTGGGGAAAGAGGAGGCTTTACCGATTCGGGTATCTTCTGTGTTTCGATCTTCATACTCTTAATATCGGCTCCCGGCTTGGACGTGACCGTCTCCGCAGCCATCTCCTCTTCTGAAACCTCAACATCTTCACCGAGGTCCCATGCTTCTTCGCCTTTTGTACCGGCGGCTTCCACATCCTCCATGGCCCAGAGGTCTTCTTCTTCAGAAGACGGCTCGGCGACAGCGGCTCCTTCGGCTTCTCCCGGAAGTGCGACCGCTACCTCTTCAAGAGGCCCAGCCTGCCCGGGCGACACTTCAACGGATACCGCTTCTCCCTCCATTGTGGCCGATGTCAGGGCGGCGTTAACTTTGCTGATGAGTTCCTGCGACTCAAAGGGCTTGATGATATATCCGTCGGCGCCGACATTCTTTGCGAGCTCGTCATCGAGAGGCTCGAAAGCCCCGGCCAGAAGGACGACCGGTATGTGCGACGTCGTCTGGTTCTTCTTGATCCGCTCGCATAATTGATACCCGTTGACCTGGGGCATCTCGATATCGGCAAGAACGATGTCCGGCTTAAACGCCTCAAGCTGCTTCAACGCATCCTGGCCGTTATTGACCGCCTTTATCTGGAAATCCTCTTCAGACAGGACAAGCTCGACCACTTTCTGAATCGTGATACTGTCGTCAGCCAAAAGGAGTTTTTTAGCCATGCACCACCTCTCAAGTTATTTATGAAATTGTATTGCTAAGCGTTGAAAAAGTCAAGCTTTTCCGGAGCATAAGAAAAGCCAGTATGTTCTACTGGCTTTTCTTAAAATGTGTTTGTTCAGCCGACGGCTCAACAGGATGAAATACCTCAGCCTCCGCCGGTGAACGATGGACCCGATCCTAAGCCTGAAGGGGATGACGCCGATGCACAGGCAAACGAAGACATCATCTTCCTAACCGATGATCCGCAATCGGGACATTTCGTATCTTCCTCTTTTGTCCCGACACTTTGAAGAAGAGAGATCCTCTTGTTACATGTGCAGCATATATACTCATAAATAGGCATAGAAAAACCTCCGAATGTTTTTCCTATTTTCGAAAATCTTGATACATTTTGTCAATTTTACATTCCCGGGCACGACCGCATCATGCGTGATATGAATCGGTTTACCTTGACATTTCACCGGCAAAAATATAAAACTTATGAGTCCGAATCACACAATCGGATCTCTCATTGGAGGTCGTAACCCATGCAACGCATTCGAATAGCCATCTTCGGACTTGGAAATTGCGCAAGCTCCCTGGTACAGGGAATTTATTTTTACCGGACAAAAAACGGAAACGACGCTATCGGCCTCATGCACTGGGACATCCGGGGCTACAAACCCGGAGACATCGATATCGTCGCTGCCTTCGACATTGATAAACGAAAAGTGGGAAGGGATGTCGCTGAAGCGATCTTTGCAAAGCCGAACGACACGCTTGCCTTCCACCGTGATATTCCTTCTACCGGTGTGGTCGTGTCCATGGGAAGAATCCTCGACGGTGTTGCGCCGCACATGATGGATTATCCCGAAGATGATAGATTCCTCGTCGCCGACGCACCCGATGCCACAAAGGATGACGTTGTCGGTCTCCTGAAGAAGAGCGGCGCCGAGATCGCAATGAACTATCTTCCGGTCGGATCAGAAAAGGCGACGCGCTTCTATGCAGACTGCTGTCTCGAAGCGGGGGTCGCCCTCGTCAACTGCATGCCTGTTTTTATCGCATCCGACCCTGAATATGCACAGAAGTTCAAGCAGAGAGGAATCCCGGTCGCCGGCGACGACATCAAGGCCCAGATCGGCGCAACGATCACCCATCGTACGCTCACCAAGCTCTTTCAGGACCGGGGAGTACGGCTCGACAGGACGTACCAGCTCAATGTCGGAGGCAATACGGATTTTCTCAACATGCTCGCCCGGGACCGGCTGAAGAGCAAGAAGGTCTCGAAGACCGAGGCAGTGCAATCCATCCAGGACACTCCTCTCGATGCGAGGAATATCCATATCGGACCGAGCGATTATATTCCCTGGATGAACGACAACAAGGTCTGTTTCCTGCGAATGGAAGGAAGGATATTCGGTGACGTTCCGATCAACATGGAACTGCGCCTGAGTGTCGAAGATTCGCCGAACTCAGCGGGATGCGCCATCGACACCGTCCGGTGCTGCAAGCTCGCGCTGGACAGAAAGACCGCAGGTCCGCTCCTCTCCATTTCGGCATATACGATGAAGCATCCCCCCGAACAGGTGCCTGATACCGAGGCGCTCGAAATGGTGGCCGAATTCATTTCCGGAAAGCGGGAACGATAGTATCGATTCTCTTCAGCATCTCCACCAGTCCCTCGCCCAGGAAAACAAGCGATTCAACATCGAGGTAGGTATCGGCAGTCCGGTCAAAGAGGACCTTGACGGCGGATCCGAACTCGTCATCCCCTTTCCAGTAGAGAATCCGGAAGGGGACCTTCGGAAGGGGAAAAAGGACCCACGACCTGTCCGCGCCTTCACCCTGCAGCTCCTGTGCGCCAAAAAACTGCATCGCCCTCTGGAAAACGTTCATGTCCCTGTCAATGATCTGGCGAAGCGGCTCCTCGCACTCGCGCGTGAAGGAGGTTGATTTCACGAGTCCTCCCCTGAGATCAGCGAAGGAGACCCACTCGCCCCGGAGCGGCGCGGCTCCCGCGGTCCGGACATAGTGGAGGAGCAGGATTTGTATCCAGGGGTTGATATGGCTTCTCCCGGAGATCTCTCCATCCGGAGAAATCGTGTACTCTGCGCCGAGGCAGCGGAGTTTCATCGCACCTTCCCGGACTTCCCCGCCGACGCTACCGGCAATCCGGGACAGATCGGTCCGGGAGACCTCTTCTTTCAGCGATGCGATGAGCGCCGCTTTCCAGTCCGTCTTCACGAGATTCCTCATGACAGCATCGGCGCTCTCCTGCGCCAGGTAAGGGCACTCCGAGGTCTTCTTCTCTCCCCTGAAAACAGAGAGGGCAAAGGACATGCATGTCGGCTGACCGCACTCACCGCAGTTTGTCTTCCTGAGCAGTTTGTAGATATCGAGATAGTTCATGATACAACTCCGCTATTCACTGGACCCTCTTTCTGAAAACGAGCGTGCTGAGATACATGAGCACCAGGGACAAACACGCAATGATACCGATATCGGCGATGAGATTGAAATCAGAGACCCCCTCATATCCTCTTCCGGAAAACACAATGTTCTTGATGCCGTCGATCCCGTAGGTAAACGCGTTGAGCTTGGCGAGCCACTTGAGAACAGAGGGGAGATTGCTCACCGGGTACATCGCGCCTGAGAGGAAAAACATCGGCATCACGATGAAATTCATGATAACGGAAAAACTCTCAAAGCTCTCATAAAATGAAGCAATGAGAATGCCGATGTTGCAGATGCAGAAGGAGAGCAGGAACGAGAAGAACACAACCCCGGTGATCTGGAGGAAGGAGAGATGCAGGTCCAGGAACGGATACAGCGCCAGGATGATAACGACCTGAAGAGTGGAAATGATGGTCCCGCTCAATGCTTTGCCGAACACGATGGAAGACCTCCTGACCGGCGCGACCAGGATCTCTTTCATGTACCCGAATTCCTTGTCCCAGATGATCGATATGGCTGAGAAGATTGAACTGAAGAGCACGGTCATGCCGATGATCCCCGGGAAGATGAACTGCATGTAGGAGACCCCCTGGCGGGCCGGGATAATGCCCGACAGCCCTCCCCCGACAAGGAAGAGCCAGATGAGAGGACGCGCGATCGTCGAGACGAGCCTGCTCTTTTCCCTGAAGAACTTCTTGAGTTCCCGGGCGACGATGACGTACACGGCATTGCTATCGATCATGCTTCCTCCGGTACGCCCTGATATCCTCCCGCAGATTGTCCATGCCGTCCATTCCCGATTCACGGATGCGCCTTCCGGTGAGCTTGAGAAACACATCATTGAGGGTCGGCCTCTGGAGCCTGACCGAGAGGACATCGTTCCCGAGTGTCCTGATGACCCGCGGGATCGATGACTCGGCATTCTCGACCGAGAAATAGAGTTCGTCGCCATCGAGCGCCGCATTGATGCCGAGATAGGTCCCTACTTCCTGGAGCGCCTTCTCATTGTCGCGGGTCCTCAGGTAAATAACGTCACCGCCGATGCCGCTCTTCAGTTCACCGGGGCTCCCGCTTGCGATGATTTTGCCGTGATCGATGATCCCGATCTTATCGCAGACCTCCGCCTCGTCCATATAGTGGGTCGTCATAAAAACGGTGATGCCCCGCTCCTTCGGCAGCGTCCTCACATAGGACCAGAGATTCTCCCTGCTCTGGGGATCGAGACCGAGCGTGGGTTCATCGAGAAAGAGGATTTCAGGCTGATGCACAAGTGCGCGGGCGACCTCGAGCCTCCTCTTCATGCCGCCAGAAAATCTCTTCACCAGATCATGCTTCCGTTCAGAGAGGCCGACAAAAGCGAGCGCCTGGTTGACCGTCCCGGCCCGCTTCTCCCGGCTTACGCGGTACAGGATAGCATGATACAAAAGGTTTTCGTAAGCAGTGAGGTCCTTGTCGAGGGTCGTATCCTGAAAAACGATACCGATTGACCGGCGTACCAGATCAGGCTGTTTCTCACAGTCATAGCCGTTGACGAATGCTTTTCCTGAGGTCGGCTTCAGGAGAGTGCAGAGGATATTGATCGTCGTCGTTTTCCCAGCCCCGTTGGGGCCGAGGAAACCATAGATGCTGCCCTTCTCGACCTGGAACTGGATACCATCGACAGCCCGTTTTCCATTGAACTGCTTGGAGAGGGAATCAACGACGATGGCGCTCATGCACAGGGAAATTACTGCTGTGCCGGCTGCTTGGTTGTATCTCCTGACGGCTTCACCCCGGCTTTTTCAGGAATATCAC
>JBLNHB010000342.1:0-13186 GCA_050268805.1 bacterium
CCGTGATCAAAGAGCGGATCGGGGGAGGCAATGCCCAGATCACCGGCAACTTCACCATGCAGGACGCGAAGGACCTCGCCATCGTGCTCAAGGCCGGCGCGCTGCCTGCTCCGCTCAAGATGCTCCAGAACCTGACCGTCGGTCCCTCGTTGGGACGCGACTCGATCGAGGCCGGCAAGAGAGCAGGCATCATCGCCTTCCTCCTCGTTGTGGTATTTATGCTTTTCTATTACCGCCTCTCCGGTCTCATCGCGGACTTTGCCCTTGTCCTGAACCTCATTCTCCTTCTCGGCGCCATGGCTGCTCTGAACGCGACCCTCACGCTCCCCGGCATTGCCGGCATCATCCTTGCCATCGGTATGGCTGTGGACTCCAATGTCCTTATGTTTGAGCGGATGAGAGATGAGCTCAGGGCGGGGAAGACACCGCGCGCAGCCGTCGATTCCGGATATGACAAGGCGTTCCTTACGATCGTCGACTCCCATGTGACGACCCTCATCACGGCGGCGGTCCTCTTCCAGTTCGGGACCGGGCCCATCAAAGGATTCGCCGTCACCCTGAGCGTCGGCATCGCGATAAATCTCTTCACCGCCCTCATCGGCACGAAGTCGGTATTCGACCTGATCAACAGCAAGAAGGAGGTTAAGAAACTGAGCATATGATTACGATCTTCAAGAACACCAAGATAGATTTCATGGGGAAACGCTTCATCGCGTTCGCCCTTTCAGGCATACTCACGATCCTCGGCATCATCGCCGTCTTCAAGGTGGCCAACGGCACGGCGAACCTCGGCATCGACTTCGCCGGGGGAACGGAGATCCAGGTCAAGCTCGAAAAGCCCGTCAATCTCCTGCAGGTGAGGGAGGCCCTCGACAAGACCGGGATCAGGGATTTCGAGCTCCAGGACCTTCCGACGGTCAACAAGGTGCTCATTAAACTGAAGAAACAGGTCACGGAAGCAGGAAGGCTTACCGACACCATTATTAACGGCCTCACGAAAGAATTCACCGATAATGTCATAACCGTCGATTCCATTACCGAGATCGGCCCGAAAGTGGGCGAACGGCTCAGAAAAGACGCGCTCTGGGCTGTCATCGCTGCGACCATCGGTATCCTCGTTTACATCGCCTGGCGGTTCCGCTTCCAGTTCAGCATCGGCGCCACGATCGCGACCTTCCACGACGTGCTCGCGGTCCTCGGCATCTTCTTCATCATGGGCAAGGAGATCAACCTCATTCTCATCACCGCCCTCCTGACCATCGCCGGGTATTCCCTCACCGACACTGTTGTCGTTTTCGACCGGATCCGAGAAAACCTCAGGATGGTGCAGAAGGAGCCGGTCTTCGCTGTCATCAACAGGAGCATCAATGAAGTGCTCTCCCGTACCATCATCACGTCCTTCACGACCTTTCTCGCCGCCCTCGCCCTCTTCCTCTTCGGCGGAGAGGTGATCCATGATTTCTCGCTCGCCATGCTCATCGGCATCATCATCGGCACCTATTCATCCATTTTCGTTGCGAGTCCTGTTGTGCTCCTGTGGGGAGGCAAGAAACCCTTAACAGCAAAGAAATAGATGAGCGGATGGCTTGTAAAAAGGACGAATCCTGATTTTATAAACTATATCGCTCACCATGCGGCTGTCTCCCCCGTTCTCGCCCAGGTGCTCGTCAACCGGGGGATCAACTCTCCTGAAAGAGCACGAGCGTTCCTGAATCCCGATCTCGGGACCATGACGGATCCCTTTTCCCTGCCGGACATGGACCGCGCGGTCGACCGTATACGGAAAGCGGCCGCAGCCGGCGAGAAAGTCCTCATTCACGGCGACTATGACGCAGACGGCATCACCGCAACGACCATCCTGATCCTTGCCCTGAGAAAGCTCGGCATCCCCTGCGATTACTTTATCCCAAACCGTTTCGATCACGGGTATGGATTCAACAGGGAAGCGATCAACTTGGCAGCGCGGACCGGAGCCAGCCTCATCATAACCGTTGACTGCGGGATCAATTCCTTTGATGAAGTCCATGAATCAACGCTTCGGGGAATCGATGTCATCGTGACGGACCACCATGAGCCCTCTCTGGACAAGAGCGGCTCCTGCGTTATTCCCGCGGCATGCGCCGTAGTGAACCCCAAACGTATTGCTGGAAATCCGATTCCCCTCTGCGGAGCCGGGATAGCTCTGAAACTGGCGCGGGCGCTCCTCGGCAATGAGCAGACCCTTGAGTTCTTTGATCTTGCCGCCCTGGGGACCGTTGCTGACATGGTGCCTCTCCTCGAGGACAACCGTGCAATAGTGAAAACGGGGCTCGATCTCATCAATGCGGGATCGCGTACGGCAATCGCATTCCTCAGGGAAGCGGCGTCGATCGAGGACAGGACCATCACATCCGGCAGGCTGAGCTACACCATCATCCCCCGGATCAATGCGTCGGGACGGGTGGGCGAGGCATCCGATGTGGTCAAGTTCTTTCTCTCTGAAGACAGGGACGAGGCATTCCAACTCGCCCGGAAACTGAACTCCAACAACTCCCAGCGGTACCGGATCGAGGATTCGGTTTTCCATGAAGCGCTTGCAATGCTCAAAGAAAAGTCCTCCTCCCACTGCATCGTCCTTGCCGGCGAAAACTGGCACGAAGGGGTCATCGGGATTGTCGCTTCCAAAATCGCCGATATGTTCAACAGACCGACCTATATTTTTTCTATAAAACAGAATATCGCCCGCGGATCGGCCAGGAGCATCCCTTCCTTTGATGTCTGCAGGGCGCTCTCCCTATGCTCGGATTGTCTCATCCGCTACGGCGGCCATAAGCAGGCCGCAGGGCTGACCATGGACCCGGGGCTTATTCCCGAGTTCGAAAAGAGAATGAACGAGATCTTCGCCGCCACCCTCGACCAGAGCGACTTAAAACCGCTCCTCCTCATCGATGCGGAAGTGTCCCTGCGGGATGTCAACTTTCCCTTCATCCGGGAGCTTGCGAAGATCGAGCCCTTCGGGTTCGGGAATGAAGAGCCTCTCTTCGCCGCAAAAAACCTCGCGGTGATCGAGCCCCGGATAGTCGGAAAGAACCACCTCAAGATGAAGCTGAAACACAGCTCCTATGCGCTCGATGCCATCGGCTTTGACATGGGCGACCGGTATGAGAGCCTCGAAAGTTCCGGAACAGTCGACGCTGTCTTCGTGCCCGGCATCAATGAATGGAACGGGGGCAGGGTCCTGCAGCTCACGGTGAGGGCGATCAGGCCCTCAATGTAGGCTTTCCCGCAATAAGGTAGTATAATAAAACATGAATGCGCTGCCCACGCTGGAAGACCTCCAGAGCAAAATCCTGATATACGACCCGGAAGCAGACATCTCGCTCCTCCGCAAGGCCTATCATTTTTCCCATGAGGCCCACTGCAGCCAGAAGAGGATCGAGGGGACACCCTTTATCGGCCATCCCCTTGCGGTCGCTTCCATTCTCGCCGACATGCATATGGACTACAAGGTGATCATCGCCGGCCTTCTCCATGACACGGTCGAGGATACAGGAACGAAGCTCGACGACATTACGAGCATCTTCGGCCAGGAGGTCGCCTTCCTTGTTGGGTCCCTCACAAAACTGAGCAAGATGGAGTTCAGGACGCGAGAGGACGCCCAGGCCGAGAACTTCCGGAAGATGTTCCTCGCCATGGCGGACGACATCCGGGTCATCATGGTCAAGTTCGCCGACCGGCTCCACAATATGAGCACCCTCGAATTCCTTCCGACGCCGAAGCAGCGCCGCATCGCCCAGGAAACGATCGAGGTCTATGCGCCCCTTGCCAACCGGCTCGGTATCGGGTGGCTCAAGACCCGCTTCGAAGATCTCTCCTTCAAGTTCCTCATGCCCGAGGTGTATGCCGATATCGCAAAGAAAGTCGCCAAGCGGAAAGAGGCGCAGCAGGGATACATGAACGAAGTCGCCGAGATCATCAAAAAGAAGCTGTCCGAGGAGGGAATCGAAGCGGATGTGACCGGCAGGGTCAAGCACAACTACGGCATCTACCAGAAGATGGTCGCCCAGCGGATTCCCTTCGACCAGGTACATGATGTCCTTGGGCTCAGAATCATAACTGATACGAAATCGAACTGCTATGCCATTCTCGGGATCATACACTCCCTCTGGACCCCGATCCCGGGACGATTCAAGGATTACATCGCCATGCCCAAATCAAACATGTACCAGTCGCTCCATACGACGGTCATAGGGATCAGGGGCGCGAAGGTCGAGTTCCAGATACGGACACGGGAAATGCACCTGATCGCAGAAGAGGGGATCGCTTCTCACTGGACATACAAGGAGAAGGGCAGGGTCAAGGAAAAGGACACGAAGTACATCTCCTGGCTGCGCGATATCGTACAGTCCCAGAAGGACACGGGTGACGCGAGGGAGTTCGTTGAAGCGGTAAAAGGCGAGGTCATGCCCGAGTCGGTCTATGTCTTCACCCCCCAGGGCGAGATCAAGGAGCTTCCCGTCGGCGCAACGCCGGTGGATTTTGCCTACAGCATCCATTCAGAGATCGGTCACAGCTGCGTCGGAGCGAAAGTAGACGGAAGGATCGTTCCCCTTCGCTACCGGCTGCAGAACGGTGACACGGTCGAGATCATTCGTTCTCAGGCGCACGGGCCAAGCAAGGACTGGCTCAAATTTGTCGTCACCCAGCGGGCAAAGAACAGGATAAAGCAATGGATTAAAAATGAGGAGAGCAAGCAGCGAACAGCCCTCGGCATCAAGATGCTCGAAACCGAGCTCAAACGCCACGGCATCCCGCTCGTTAAGTTGAAATCAAGGGAAATGGATGCCGTACTCAGCGCTTTCAATCACAAAACGCTCGAAGACCTTCAGGTATCGATCGGCTACGGAAAAATTTCCCCTCATCAGGTCGCAAACCGGCTCCTCCCTCCTGAACAGCGCCAGATGGAGGAGGAAAAGCCCGCAGCTCCCGCCAAAGAGAAGACAAAGGTTTCCGACTATAAGGGAATCAGCATCAAAGGCATTGACAACATCCTCTACCATACTGCCAAATGCTGTTATCCTGTGCCCGGCGACAGCCTCGCCGGCTTTGTGACCAAAGGCAAAGGCGTTACCATCCATCGCAGGGACTGCCCCAACCTCCAGCGTCTCTCCTCGGATGATGAAAAGATCATCGATGTCAACTGGACACCGAGCGACAATGAACGAACCCCTGCCCGGCTCCTCGTCGAGACGGTCGATAAACCGGGTGTGCTCGCGGGCCTGACCTCTCTCGTCTCTTCCGAGGACGTAAACATTGCCCACCTTGAAGCAATTTCCTCGGATCAGCGGGCGCGGATCACCATGATTCTTCAGGTCAGGGACCGGGAGCAGCTGCTCAACATCACCCAGAAGATATCCGCATCGCAGGGAGTATTGGGAGTCAAGCGGTGAGATACATATTCAGATTGAAGTCCGATTCTTTTTTAAGAAATGACTAGAACCTATCTCAAAATGGGGTTTTGCATTATAAACCTGTCATGCCCGCAAAAGCGGGCATCCAGAAAGGATTGAAAATACTGGATTCCCGCCTGCGCGAGAATGACGAAAAAAACTGATGATGAGAAAAGAGGATTTTAAGATAGGTTCTATCCTTTAAGAATCAGGCTGATTTTTTGCTATGCTCTTGACCAACTCTTTAATTTTCGATCTCTGCGCATCACTCAGCTCAAAAAACATGACACCCATCCCGATGCCGGGCTGACAATAGATGACCCGTGCCTGGACCTCCAGATTCTCTCCTTTAAACGGAATGCTTATGCGAATGATGCTACGCTCCTCAAAAAATTGAATGGAAGAAAGATAGAGACCCCCTTCACTTATATCTGTGCACGTGCACAATCTTGTGCCATCCACCAGGACGTCTTCCGTAAAAGGAAATCTCCTGTACTTTCTCTGTTCTTTTATTTCCCGGTTATTCATTCTTCAGTCGCTCACTCCTTCAGAATGCCGGCAAGTGGGGCGGGGCAGTACCATGCAGTGGAATTTGAGCGCTTCTCACTCATGCGGCGCGCCTTCTCTCACCCCTTTTTTTTAGCTCACATTATAAACGAAGAAAACTGAATAATCAATGGAATAATGTTCAAGGCGAACTCGTATAACGCGTACCCGGGTGCTTATATGCGCATTTGCCGGAAGGATCTCAAAAGGCAGGACTTCTTCGGTCATCCACTGGTATGCTTACGGTCAACATGGTGCCTGTGTTTCTCTCTCCGATTATCGTTAACGTCCCGCACAAGGGGTGCAGGCGCTCTCGCATCCCGAGGAGGCCGAAGGAGTTCGGTTTCGACATCTCGTCTTCCGTGATTCCGATGCCATTATCGCGGATCTCGAGCACAATCCTGCCGCTTCTCTGTCTCAGTCCCGTTGAGACCCTCGTTGCCTTTGCATGCCTGAGGACGTTCGTAAGAGCTTCCTGAAAGATCCTGAAGAGGGCGGTCGTTTGATCCCGATCCACGGCGATGTTCTCAGGTTCCACAGTGACCTCGCACTTAATGCCCGTCTTTTTCTCGAACTCACCCGCATGCCATTCGATCGCCGCAGTGAGACCGAAATGGTCGAGGATCGACGGTCTCAACTCGGTGCAGATCCTCTTCACCGTCCGGATCGTCTCGTCGATGACCTCGACCATCGATCTTCCCTTCTCGAAGATCCGCTCATGGTCTTTGTATTTTTCGCTTATCCAGGCCGCATCCATTTTCAGGGCCGTGAGTGACTGTCCGAGCTCGTCATGGATCTCCATGGCGACCTTCGCCCTTTCTTCCTCTCTCAGCGTCTGAAGATGCGCATAGAGATTGTGCAGCCTTTCCTGGTACGAGATCAATTCATCTCCGATCTTTATACGGCGGGCGATCTCCGCTTCGAGTTCCTGATTGGACCGTATCAGTTCCATGGTCCGCTCCTGTACACGCCTTTCCAGATCGTCCTTCGCCTTCCTCAACTCTTCCTCGGCGCGCCTCCTCTGGAGTTCCTTCTCATGGATGTTTATCGCGTAGCGGATCGAGTTCGCGAGGAGCTCGGTGGTTATCCTGCTCTTGACCAGGTAATCGGATGCTCCCGCCTTCATGGCAGCCACGGCGACCTCCTCGTCTCCCGCTCCGGTGAGCAGGATAACGGGCGTTTCCACCCCTCTTATCCTTACCGCCCGAAGAAGGTCGATCCCGGTCTCCGCGCCGAGGCTGTAGTCGAAGAGGAGCACATCGTATGAGGCTTCGTCGATCAGGGAAAGGGCGTCCGAGAACGAGGATGCGGTATCTGCGGCCGGAATCATTCCTCCCATCCCCCTCGTGACGAGATCCCTGAAAAGGACGATATAGTCTTCGTCGTCATCGACGAGGAGGACCCTCATACCCATCGCACGGTCATTCACCGCATTCACAGGTGCTCTCCTTCTCTGGAGGCAGCGCCACGATCTCGAACCAGTACCTTCCAAGCGCCTTCACCGCTTCGACAAAGGCATCGTAGCGCACGGGTTTCTGGATGAAGGAGTTCACGCCGAGGTCGTAGCTCCGGATTATGTCCTCCTCGGTCCTCGATGTGGTAAAGATGGTGACCGGGATGCTCCTGAGTTTTTCGTCGGCCTTGATCTCCTTGAGGGCTTCCCTGCCGTCCTTCCTCGGCATGTTGAGATCGAGGAGTATCAAACCCGGGAAAGGGGCCTTGCCGGGGTCCCGATACTCGCCCCGCCTGCAAAGGTACTCCATGAGCTCTTCTCCGTCCTTTACCCAGCGAATCTCGTTCGAGAGACGGCCCTTCTCCATCGTCTCCTTGATAAGAATGAAATCGTCCTCATCGTCTTCGGCGATAAGGAGCACGATCGGATCTCCTGCTCTATCCATGGTGGTTCTCCTTCCGGCTCTGATGAACCGGCAGTTTGATTGTGAAGGCTGTTCCTATTCCCCGCGCGCTTTCGACGGTGATCTCACCGCCGTGGCGGTCCACGATCTTCTTGCATATCGTGAGCCCCATGCCGCTGCCTTCGTAGACCCCTCGCCCGTGAAGACGCTGAAAGGGCCTGAAGATGCGCTCCGCGTACTTCATGTCGAAGCCGATGCCGTTGTCCTTCACCGTCAGCGCGCAGAGACCGTTCTCGATCGAAGCGGTCACATGGACAACGGGAGGCTCTTCTTTCCTGTGGAATTTCAGGGCATTCGAGATGAGGTTCTGGAAGAGCTGCCGCATCTGGACCTTGTCGGCCTCGATCACCGGCAGGTCCCCAAGGCGCACCTCACCATCCGTAGTACGCAGGCGCTCCTCGATGTCTTCGAGGACGTCCCGAACCACAGCGCCAAGGTCCGTAGGCAGGAAAGGCAGTGCCCGTGTCGTGACCCGCGACAATAGGAGCAGTTCTTCGATAAGGTACCGCATCCTTTCGGCACCGCCGATCATCCTTGCCAGGTAGTCGTTGCCCTTTTCATCGAGCATGCCCGAATAGCTGGTCTTCAGGAACTCGCCGAAGGCGATAACCTTGCGAAGGGGCTCCTGAAGATCATGAGAAGCGATAAAGGCGAAGTCCTGGAGTTCCCGGTTGCTCTGCTCAAGAAGCAGGGAGTAGTTTCTCAACTCCTCCTCGGCCCGCTTGCGATCGGTGATGTCGGAAAGATGGATGCGGATCAGGTTCAGCTGTCGCGCATAGTATACTGTCTGATAGAATACTTTGCCGCCCGCTTCGGCCTCCAAGAAGAGGAAAGATTTGTTTCCATCCCCATATCCGGCTTTGATCACCGGCCAATTCGAGAGCAGCGGATGTGATGTCCCTGTCATGGGCAGATCGGGGAATTGCTCTCTCATTGCCGGGTTTATATAGGTGGTCCTCCCCTCAGGATCGGTCTCGACAATCGGGTTCGGGTTCATCTCGGGGAAGGAAGCGAGGTGCGCAATCCGCTCCTTCGCCCGCTTGCGCTCGGTGATGTCGTGTACCATCCCGACCGACCGGATGATCCGGCCGGATCCATCCCGGATGTGTCCGCATTTTTCATGGACGATGCGGACCTCACCATTTGATTTCTTTACAACCCGGTGCTCGATCTCATAGGTGTCCCTTCCCTCACGCAGAGAGCTGGAATAAGCAGCATCAACTGCTGCGCGGTCGTCAGGGTGAACTGCTTCGAGAAAGGCCTCGTAGGTAGCGCCAAATTCCTGAGGCTTCAGGCCGAAGATCCGGTATACCTCATCTGACCAGGATAGACGGTTGTTCACGAGATCGAGTTCCCAGCTGCCAAGATGGGCAATCTCCTGTGACCTGTTCAAGCGTTCCTCGCTTTTACGCAAAGACTGCTCGGCCCGGACCCGGTGCAGGGCCTCTACAATGGCCGGGGCCAGGGCTTCAAGCGACTCCAGCTCCTTCCGGCGGTAGCCCCCTTCGCGATTCCCCACGGCAATCATGCCGACGGTCCGGCCGCTATGGATCAGGGGCACGCCGAGAAATGCCTTCAGAGGCGGATGTCCCTCGGGAGTGCCGATGCTGTCGGGGTGCGAGGCGGGGTCGTTCGTGTAAAAGGACTTCCCATCAAGGAGCACCCGGCCGTAAATGCCGTGGGGCTTGAAATTGCCCGGCGGCCTGCGATGCCCTGTCTTGTCGTACATGGTGCAGAGTTCCCAGCCGGGGTCGCTGATGGCAATATCGTGCAGGAAGCCATCGGCGCCGATCTCTCCGATAAAGCCGAACTTGCTCCGGGTCACCTCTTCGGCGACCGCCAGACAGGTGCGTCCCAGTTCCTCCTCCGTATCGCAGGCCAGGGCCTCCCGGAATATCCGGCCGATTCCCTCCATGATCGCGTTCTGATGATGGATTTTATCCTCCGCCTCCTTGCGCTCGGTGATCTCGGTTTGAAGCGCCCTATTTGAGTGTGTGAGTTCGGCTGTTCGCTGAGCGACCCTCTCTTCGAGTTCCTCCCGGGCCTGACTCAGCATTACATTTGTTTCGGCCAGCTCGCGAGTGCGTTTCTTGACCAGCAGTTGGAGCATCACCACCCAGAAGCCGACGATCAGGGCGGCAGCTGTCACGATGGCGCCGGCGGGGAAGAGATATTTCTTCAACGTGAGCCAGGGATCGTCGGCGGTGAGCCATTTCTCGTAAATCCGGTCATATTCCCCCTTCGTCTTGATGATCAACAATCCCTGGTTCAGCTTTTCCAGCAGTTCGGTATCGCCTTTTTTCACGGCGAAAGAAAAGACGCGCTTGTAATCCGGAATGGGCGGCCCAGCGGTCAGTCCCTTTAATCCATGCTTCTTGATCGCCATAGTGCCGATCAGCTTCGAGCAGAGGAATGCGTCGTGTTTGCCGGATGAAATGAGTGACAATCCTTCCGGTATCGTATCGACAAGAACCAGACGTCCCTGGAAATTCCGCTCCAATAGTGCATGATGGGCGGCATCGGAGCGCATAGCTACGATCTCCTTTCCTCCGGCGGCTTCGATGCTTCGAATGGGATGGTCTCCCCTGCGAACGAAGAAAGCATCGAAAGTCTCTGTGTGGGGAAGGCTGAAATCGACCAAACGGGTGCGCTCAGGCAGCTTTGCCACGATCGGCAACACGTCCAGCCGGCCGGCCGCCAAGTCGTTCCAGACGGTGTCCCACGGGCCGGATGAAATCTTGATGGACAAACCCATGACTTCGGCAACGGCTTTGATCAGATCAACGGAGAACCCTGCCGGCCGGCCGCTTTCATCAACGAAAGCATAGGGTGGAAATTCCAGTTCGCTTCCCACATGGACTTCGGGTGGGTCAGTTGCCGCGTTACCGGCGCCACTCGCCAAACCGGCGAAAAGCGCGGCAACGATCATGAGTAGGATCTGAAAGGAACGAACTGTAATCATTCCGGCACGGGGCCCGACTGGGGAGTTTACTTCTTCAGCGTGACACCTACTACGCGCCTTACGTTTGCCACGAGTAAGGATTTTCAATCGCAGAACGATAATCCGTAAGCCGCTCTTATTAATGAAATCCTTCGTCACTGCTCTATTTTAGAAAAACCCCCCATCATATAGCCACGGGACACTGCGCCCTGGGGCGGTTTCGATCTCTCCCATGAGGAATACGCTTCCTGTGCTAAGGCGGGGAGAACGTTATTCTTCTTCCAGGGGATTCTCTTTCAACTTGGCCATGCATTCGGGACATATGCCGTGGGTAAAATTGGCCTCGGTGTGCTTGCTGATGTAGGTTTCGATCATGTTCCAATAGCCCTCGTCATCCCGTATCTTCCTGCACCAGGCGCAGATGGGTATCAGTCCCCTGAGGGTCTTGATCTTTGCGAGGGCCTCCTTGAGCTCGTGGAGGAGCTTGTTTCTTTCGATGGCATAACGCATCGCGCGGATCAGGAGATTTCCGTCGACACGTCCCTTCACGAGGTAATCCTGCGCCCCCATCTGCACCGCCTTTATCGCGAGATCCTCGTCATCGAGACCCGTGAGAAGCAGGATGGGCGCCATCGGGGCCCGCTCATGCACACTGACGAAGGTTTCGAGGCCGCAACTGTCGGGGAGGGAAAGATCGAGGAGCACCACATCGATTCCTCCTCTCGAAAGGCAATCGAGACCGCTCGCGAGATCTTCTGCAGATTCCAGTGTGAACCTGTTCCCGTCAGCCGTCCGCAAGTATTCCCGGAGGAGCAGGACATCATCGGGATTGTCTTCAATAAGAAGCGCCTTCATGAGTCTCCAGGGTATTCACTCACCCTCCAGCGTCCTTCATCACAGGAATGTTTGGTGCCGAAGGCGGGATTTGAACCCGCACGGGTTACCCCACACGCCCCTCAAACGTGCGTGTCTACCAGGTTCCACCACTTCGGCATTTGTTCCTGAGAGGTAAGTAGAAATATACAATTTTTCCTGCAAATACTGCAACCCATACTCGTGTTTGGTAGCTGGTGGATTGTGGTTGGTTAAAATACGGGTGAAATGTATTGACCAAAGCCTCCGGACAATCAGTTACCAATCACCATTGACCATCGGCGAGCAACCGCCTTTAATCATCCCCCGATCTTCGACATCGCCCTGCCGGTGTCATACTTCTGCAAAATTGCGTGGCCTTCGGGCTTGACCTCCACCGCGAGCCTGAGGAGCCGCTCGATCTCGCTGTCAGGCGCGCCTCGTCTCATCGGCGTTTTGAGGTCTATCTCCGTTCCGGAGAAGAGGCAGGGTTTCAGTTTCCCGTCAGCGGTCATCCGGAGTCGGTTACATTCGCCGCAAAAGTGATGGGTCATCGCCGATATGAATCCGACAACGCCCTCTGCTCCGGGAAGCTGGTAATATTTGGCAGGTCCTGCCTTTCTCCTTCTCACCGGGGACAACTCACCGAGTTTCTCTACGGTGTCCTTGATTTCGTCCGTGGGGATGCATTGCCTGTTGTCTACGAGTGCCTTATCCCCGAAGGGCATAAGCTCAATGAACCGGACATGGCAGGGGGTTTTGATGGTCAGCCGTGCGAAATCGGGAACTTCATCCTCATTGATTCCCCTGATGGGAACCATGTTGATCTTGACGGGGACGAGCCCGTTCCGCTGGGCTGCTTCGATCCCCCTCAGGACATCCTCCAGATTCCCTCCCCTCGTTATTTCCCGATATCGTTCCGTCCTGAGGGAATCGAGACTCACATTCACCCGTTTCAATCCGCACTGGGCAAGCTCGGTGGCGTATTTCTCGAGAAGCAGGCCGTTGGTGGTGAGGGTTATTTCTTCGATGCCCTCGATGCGTACCGCTTCCCGGATAAGGTGCTGGACATTCTTCCGTGCCAGGGGTTCGCCGCCCGTTATCCTTACCTTTCTGACACCGAGCCCGGCGGCAACGTTCAAAACACGGAGAATCTCTTCATAGGACAGGATCTCTCCATGAACAATCGGGGGGACTCCCCGGGCCGGCATGCAGTAGATGCATCGAAGGTTGCACCGGTCGGTGATCGAGACCCGCATGTAATCAATGACTCTGGAATAGGAGTCCTGCAATGCCATGTCCTGGTCCTTTCCCGCCGATTGAACAGAAATAGTATCCGGTTCAAAAATCGGCTCGGGGCACTCCCGGGTATGCCCGGGAAATCCGGCATCCTACGGTTTCCCTGATGAAACCTTTCCCTTGAGTTCTTTTGCTTCAGAGGAATCAGGATATTTCTCAATGAGTAACTTTCTGATCGTGTCAGCTGTCTTGGTATCGCCGAT
>JBLNHB010000343.1:0-27083 GCA_050268805.1 bacterium
TCTCTCTTCTTTAACTGTCAAGCTCAAGTCCGTAATCCTTGATTTTCGTGAGCAATGTTTTATAGCTCACTCCCAGAATTTCCGCTGCCCTGGTCTTGTTCCACCGCACCTCATTGAGAACTTTATTGATCCTCATCGTTTCAACTATTCTCTGGGCCTCCTTAACCGCATCTTCGAGCGTTCCGTTCATCGGCACGTTATCAAGCAGTGATTCCTGATCTTTCAGCTTGCTTAATGTGACATGCTCAGGAAGAATGACGGGCCCTTCACAGAGAATCACCGCTCTTTCTATGGTATTTTCGAGCTCTCTGATATTCCCTTTCCAAGGATAAGCCATAAGAATATCGAGTGCTTCTCTTGCCAGAGCGAGGTTGCCTTTGGTTAATTCTTGGGAGTACTTATTCAGAAAGAATTCCACGAGGCTGGCAATGTCTTCACGTCTCTCACGAAGGGGCGGGATTACCACAGGGAAAACACTCAAGCGATAATATAAATCCTCTCTGAACCTTTTCTGTACGACTTCCTCTTCAAGGTTCTTATTGCTCGCAGCAATAACGCGTATATCCACCTTTATCCGTTTCACTCCCCCAACCCGCTCGATCTCATTTTCCTGCAAAACTCTCAGAAGTTTGGCCTGCAGGGAAATATCGAGTTCACCGATCTCGTCAAGAAAGATCGTGCCCCTGTCCGCAAGCTCAAACTTTCCGATTTTCGTCGCTTCAGCACCAGTGAAGGAACCCTTTTCATGGCCGAAAAATTCTGATTCAATGAGTTCCCTCGGTATCGCAGCACAGTTAATGGGGACAAAAGGGAAATCTCTCCTCGGACTCAGAAAATGAATTGCCCGGGCAAAGAGCTCTTTTCCCGTACCGCTCTCGCCGAGGAGCAGGACTGTTGTTTTCCCCTGCGAAACTTTCTGAATTTTTTGTACGACCTCCTGGATTTGAGAAGACTTTCCGATGATAATCGGCATCCTGTACGTTGAGGAAAACTCATCCCTCAACAGCATGTTTTCACGGTATATTTTTTTGGTTTCCAAAGCCCGTTTTATCAAGAGCATCAGATGGTCGGTGTCGAAGGGTTTGGCAATAAAATCGCTTGCCCCCAGCTTCATCGCCGCAACCGCTGTTTCAATAGTTCCGAATGCGGTCATCACAATAACAGGAACCATAGAACTGTCCTCTTTGATAAACTTCAGCACTGCTATGCCGTCCTGTTTGGGAAGTTTCAGGTCAGTCAGGACCAGATCAAAACGACCCTTCGAAAAGAGTTTACAGGCTTCTTCACCATCACGAGCAACGGTAACGTCATAGCCCGCATCATGCAGGGTCTGCCTGAGCATATCAGCCATGGATTCCTTGTCTTCACAAATAAGAATATTGTCTCTTTCGGACATCACATCCTCGCATTCTTCAATGCATCCCTGCAGGGGCATGCACGATCCTTCTGGAAAGAGGGCAGCGAGACAGTCAGCAAGGCATGAACATCTGCTGAAGCTTTCCTCATAGTTTCAAGGACTTCATCGACGGTCAGCTTTCCTATGGCCATTCCCGCAGCATAATTCGTAACAACGTATATGCCTGAATAGCAGAGTTCTGCTTCCCTCGCCAGGACTGCTTCGGGCATAGCAGTCATACCAATGACATCTGCTCCGAGAGAGCGATAAAAAGATATTTCCGCTGAGGTCTCAAGACGCGGTCCTTCCACGGCAACATAGGTTACTTTACCTATAATCTTCACTCCATGCTCTGTTGAAGAAGATATAAAAATGTCTCTCATATCCGAGCAGTAGGGATCGGTAAAATCGACATGGACGACATCATTTTCCTCAAAAAATGTGTTGACCCTGTTTTTTGTAAAGTCAAGAACTTGGTTGCCGATGGCAATACTTCCAGGCACCATTTCATTTTGAATCCCACCAACCGCACTAATTGAAATTATCCTTTCTGCTCCGAATTGTTTCAATGCCCAGATATTTGCCCGGTAATTGACCCGGTGAGGCGGAATTGAATGATGCTGACCATGCCGGGGGAGAAATAAAACAGCATGACCTCCGACTCTGCATTTCACCAGTTCACCGGACGGCTTCCCAAAGGGAGTATCTATTGAAAAACGCTCGACAGTTTCGAGTCCCTCCATTTCAGAGAATCCGCTTCCGGAGATGATGGCCAACATCCTCATTTCCCTCGCATGATTTTCGTTACACTTTTAAGTTAAAAAAATTATATCAAGAAATCACTCAATATTGCATTGCATTTCCCTGTATTCTGACTCCGGCACTGAAAGGAAACGTTTTTTTATTTATGGTAGAATTTTTCCTATCGGTATGATTATACCAGAGCATTCACTTCCAGGAAATGCTGAAGCGTGCCGTTTGGAGGATCAGATGCGGAGACCAGGTGTATGACATCTCTGTATCTGGAGGATTGGAAAGTCGAGAGGGGTGTATTAGGTACCGAGGTGGGAGCCGGCATGAGGTAGCATTTGTGTTTTTTATAACACATTTTCCTTGAACTAACACATCTTTACCTTGATAACCTTCTTTCGTCAAAGACTTTTTCAAATGGCATATAAATTGCTTGGACAAAACGATTATGAAAAAACAGAGAACAATAAAAAATGATATAACCTTCCAGGGCATTGGTCTTCATTCAGGTAAAATGTGCACGGTAACATTGCGTCCGGCCAATGCCGATACAGGTATTGTTTTCTTCAGGACAGACAGAGGAATTATGATAAAATTGCACCCTGGTGCTGTTGTCGATACCGCATTTGCCACTACCATAGGCTACAATGGTACAAGAATCAAAACCATTGAACACATATTATCTGCTCTTTCTGCCTTTGAGATTGACAATGTCTGCATAGATATTGAAGGCCCTGAGATACCGATTCTGGATGGTAGTTCGTTCGAGCTTGCCGAGATTCTTTTAAAAGCAGGCATAGAACATCAAAATGCTTATAAAAAAGTCCTGGAAATACTCCACCCCTTTTCTGTTTCAGACGGATTGACATCCATTGAAATCCTTCCATACCAGGGGAGAAAATTTTCACAAACTATTGAATTTCATAATCAATTTCTGGGGAGGCAAGAATACAGTATTGATCTGACACCTGAGGCTTATATGCAGGAGATTGCTCCTGCACGTACATTTGGTTTTCTCAAAGATGTTGAAATGCTGAGGCAGAATGGACTTGCTAAAGGTGGATCGCTCGAAAATGCTGTTGTTATAGATGGAAACAGGGTTATAAATCCTTCAGGATTGCGTTATAAAGACGAATTTGTAAGACATAAAATATTAGATTGCATTGGAGATATGTATTTATGTGGCATTTATATACAAGGACATATCATCAGCGAGCGTTCAGGACATTCAACAAACGTTAAGTTTTTAAAACAACTCCTTCTCGCAGCAAGCACTTATAGAATCCAGCCTTACGAAGCTTCTCGTGGATTTATGCCTGCCCAAGCGTAAAAAAGCTTGCTTTTTTGAAAAAATCCCAGTATGATAAGAAAAAGGCTGGAGGTTTCCCTCCAGCCTAAATCTAAAAACTGTTAAATCACTATCTCTTTTTCTTTTTTGCGGCTTTCTTTACGGTTTTTTTCGCCGCCTTCTTCGTTGCCTTTTTCTTCGTCGCCATTGTTTCACCCCCTTTCATCACCTGAACTCCGATTCAGGTGATTCTTATTTAGAGTCTTCCCAAAAGTAATATCTTTTTACTTTTGAGAATATCTTTTAACCGAAGGTCATCACTCTTCTTTCTCTCATTCATCTCAGCTTCCGTGACTGTAAAAGCATTCATTCGTACCGAAAAGTTGTCTTCAATCTCCTTCAGACTCTTTTGGAGCGAACCGGAAGCGTTGATAACGAAGAGATCGACTGTATTATTTACAGGATGTCCTTCCGCATAAGGACCATAGATAAATGCTGACGTTGCTCCGGCAGCTCTGAGAACCGCTTTGAGGGCTCCGGGCAGGCCAAGCGATTTGGTTATGAGTTTTTTGAGATCAGGATACAGAGGGGATTTAATATTTGCTCTGAAGTACTTTAAATTTGCAACTCTTTCTGCAATGACAATTCCCATCTTTTCAAGATTGTCAAGCTCGCGTTTTACTCCGGATGGATTTTTTCGTAAGAGCTTTGCAATTTCTCGAACATAAAACTTCTCCTCCGGGCTATTCAGCAAAAGAGCTAAGACATCGGCTCTTATTGATGAGGAGAAAAGTTTCTTTAGCATTTCTAATTACCTACATTATTTATATACAAATAATTCATTTTTGTCAACAAAAAAATTATATCAATGAACATTTTTTTATTTTCTAAGAACGATAGTTCAAATTAAATCATGAATTCAATATAAATCCTCAACAAGATTTTCTAACAGGGTGTGTGGTATTGCTGAGCTATACCTTTAGATTCATCTAATGCGTACTGAACGATCCCGCATTTGATGAACCTCGAGAAAAGTATGCGTGAGGATTAGCCCATGATTCGTACTATTGATAGCTGCATAACAAATGTCCTATTTAATGAGCAAGCAATTCATCCCTGTGCTCTTGGCACAGGGATGAATTGCTTGCCTCAGTGTTCAGTGGAGTTATAATGAGATGTACCTGAGCGTGAGAAAGAGATATGGTATTGGTGCCACAACATTTCGGAGTGTTACTACTATATACAATTGACGGTGAAATATCGGAAGGTGGTATTGGATAAGAGGGTTGAGAAAGCGATAGTGGAGTCGATGAAAGGATTCAATGAGAGGTATGCGATAGAGGTGACAAAGTATAAATGTCGCAATGTTTACCCATACGGTTACATTTTACGCGGCGCAATACGAATTATTGACAAAGGAATATGCTCAACGATAGTATAGATTCATTATTGTCTCAAAATATCATTGCTCTCTCACATGCCGAAGTGGTGGAATTGGTAGACACGCAAGATTCAGGATCTTGTGGGGGAAACTCTGTGGGGGTTCGAATCCCCCCTTCGGCACCAATCCGATAAGATATCAGATGCTGCGCGTGGCTCTCTCAGCCCGTTGCGCGGACCATCTACCTCTCTCCATGAGGTACCCGGCGCCGTGATTCGACGCTGAATTCCGGAACAGCTAAAAAACAGGGGAATCCTGTTATAATGTGGAGGCCGTTTTTGCTGTTTTTCAGGGTGATGAACAGGACTACATTATTGATAACCGTGCTCTAGGAAGAAACCATGTCCACTAACTGGCTCTATGCACTGGGAAGCGTTGTTCTGGTAAGCTTGGTATCACTCATAGGCATCGCCCTTATTCTGTTTCAGGAACAGAAACTGAACCGCACCATCTTTTTCCTCGTAAGTCTCGCCGCAGGGAGTCTCTTCGGCGATGCATTCATTCACCTGCTGCCAGAGGCATATAGGCATACTGATTTCACCATACATGCCTCTCTCTATACGCTTCTGGGGATTTTCCTATTTTTTGTTCTCGAGAAGTTCATCCGGTGGCGTCATGTCCATACCCTCCATTTCAACAAATCAATCCATCCGATTGGTTATATGAATTTGATTGCAGACGGTATTCATAATTTTATCGACGGCATTATCATCGGCGCAGCATACCTGGCGAGTTTGCCGGTCGGTATTGCGACCACCGTTGCCGTCATCCTCCACGAAATTCCGCAGGAGATCAGCGATTACGGAATTCTGCTCTATGCAGGGTTCAGCAAAACAAAGGCGCTCTTTTTCAATTTTTTCTCTGCCTCTCTTGCCGTGCTCGGAACCCTGATCTCTCTGTCTGCTGGCTCTGACCTCCCTGGTTTCTCAGCCGTCATGCTGCCGATCACGGCCGGGGGGTTCATATACATTGCCGGGTCTGACCTGCTTCCCGAGCTCCACAAAGAGGTCAAACCTTTGAAGTCTGTTCTTCAGCTGACCGCAATCCTTATCGGTATCGGCTTAATGTACCTGCTCACTGCTCTCGATTAGACTGAAATTTTTCACTCGGTTTTTGCGATATTTCCGTTTTTCCGTTTTTGTGCTATAAATAGACTATCTGTCCATGTACTTCGGTCGCCTTGAATGAAAGAATACGAAATCATCGTCATCGGCTCAGGAGCAGGCTCCATCATTGTTGAAGATGCCTTGTCTCAGGGGCTTTCCGTCGCCCTCGTTGATAAGGGTCCGCTGGGTGGAACCTGCCTGAACACCGGTTGAATTCCCTCGAAACTGCTGGTGTATCCGGCAGACAGAATTGCCGAGATTCAGGAGTCCCACAAGCTCGGTATAACGGCTGAAATCAGGCAGATCGATTTCGGAACGATAATGGAGCGCATGAGGGAAAAAGTTGTGACCGGACAGGATCATGTCCGGCAGGCAATCCGCAACAACCGGAAACTCGATTTCTACGAAGGGGAAGCCCGTTTTACCGGCAATTACACCCTTGAGATCAACAGTGAGAAGATCAGGGGCAAAAAGATCTTCATTGTAGCAGGCGCACGACCCCTGATACCAAATATCAAAGGCATCGACAGAGTCCCCTATCTCACCAATGAAACTCTCCTTGCGCTCGATGAAAGGCCGAAGAGTCTGATTATCATCGGCGGAGGCGATGTGGCGGTTGAGTATGCACACTTTTTCGCGTCTGTGGGTACTGAGGTTACGGTTCTCCAGAGGAACAGGAGACTCGTCCCGATGGAAGAACCGGAAATATCCGACCTCCTAAAGAAAGTATTGCAGAGGCGCATGACCGTTCTTACCGATACGGAAGTGACCGAAGTAAAACGTGTGGGAGGTTTCTATGCCGCCGTGGGGAAAAAGATCTCAACAGGCGAAACGGTGGAGGCCACGGCTTCGGCGATTTTGCTGGCAGCCGGAAGAAAGTCGAATGCAGATACGCTCAACGTTGAGAATACCGGAGTGAAAACGGACGACAGGGGGTACATCAAGGTCGACGATTTTTTCGAAACATCCCAAAAAAACATATGGGCCTTTGGAGATATCCTGGGAATCTCTATGTTCAGGCATGTAGCCAACAGGCAGGCCTTGATCACGTGGCACAATGCGATGCACAAGGAAAAGATGAAAATGGATTTCCAGTCAGCCCCCCATGCCATTTTCACCAGTCCACAGATCGCTTCTGTCGGCCTGACAGAAGAGCAGGCCGTGAAACAGTTTAAGCCAGGCGAAATCCTCATCGGCAGATCCCGCTATTCCGATGTGGTCATGGGTGAGGCAATGGCGGTAAGCGATGGCTTTGCCAAAGCGCTCGTTGAAAAAAAAACCGGGAGGATTCTCGGTTTTCACATGATCGGCCCATCCTCGTCTGCCCTCATTCAGGAAGTCATCAATATGATCGCCATCGGCGGAGACGCGTGGGCGCTGGGCAGGGGCATGCACATCCATCCTGCGCTCCCTGAGTTGATCATTTCGACGCTGAACAATCTTCATGAGGGGCATTGAACATGAAACTTGCACTCATAGGACTTCCCAATTCCGGAAAGACAACTGTGTTTAATGCTCTCACCGGACTAAATCTCGAGACAACGCTCTACCCCACGACCGCCGGAGAACCCCACATTGGCATTGTCAAGGTGCCTGACGGGCGGGTCGATGAACTCTCTCGAATCTTCAAACCCAGAAAGACAACATACGCGACTGTTGAATATGTCGATTTTCTTGGTATTACGAAAGGGGATCTGGCACAGAACAGAAAGGTGTTCGATGTGATCAAAGATGCCGATGCTCTCGTTCACATCATTCGGGGGTTCCATGATGATGCAATCTCCCACCCCGATGGATCTGTCGACCCGATCCGTGACGTGGAAACGGTCGAAACAGAATTGATCTTTTCCGACCTGGAGCTGGTTGAGAAAAGACTCCAGAGAATGGAAGAAGGGATCAAGAGGGGCAAAAAACCGGACGAGTCCGAAAAGAGGGTATTGATGAAGTGCAGAGAATACCTCGAAAAAGAAATTCCCTTACGCTTGGCCGTATTCGACGCTGAAGAGCTCAGATCCATGAAGCATCTGCAGTTCATATCCATTCTGCCGGTGATCAACGGTGTCAATGTTGCTGAAAGCGACCTCACAAAGGCAGTTAGCTCCACCATTGCCGACAAGTTGCACAAGAGCCTCCAAAAGCACCCGCATCTCAATGTCGTACCACCGATCATTCTTTCCGGAAAGATTGAGATGGAGATTGCCCAGCTCCCGTCCGATGAGGCTGCCGAGTTCCTCAAGGACCTTGGTATCAGCGAACCTGCCAGGGACAGGCTCATCCGTGAATCCTACAGCTTGCTCGGCTTAGTTTCATTCTTTACCGTCGGTGAAGACGAGGTGAGAGCGTGGACCATCAGGAAAGGCACTTTCGCGCTCACTGCAGCGGGGAAAATCCATTCGGACATCGAGCGAGGTTTCATCAGGGCGGAGGTCATATCATACCCTGATTTTATCCGATCGGGGAGCATGGCAGCAGCAAAGCAGCACGGTCTGCTGCGGCTCGAGGGAAAAAATTACATTGTCCGGGATGGTGATATCATCAACTTCAGGTTCAACGTCTGAAATGCGTCCATGCCTCATGAATGAGCAATTCAGGGCATTCCCGGTACCGGGGAGAAAAATGGAGTAAATGTAGATTCTTCACACCCGCATTCCCTGCGATCATACCCGCAATGCCCGCCGTCAGATGCCTCCTCTCCCGCGCCAGTTCGATTTCGTTGTCCGAAAAGTACGCTTCGATATAGAGGGTATCAGATCCCGAAATAAATTCCGTAATTGCGCCGATATTATCGTCTTCGGGTGATGAATCCATGATGTAGGAGATTTTCTGCCCTCCCGTCATAGTGTAGAGATCGGACAGCTCAGAGACCTTCTTCTCTCCCCTGCCGGTATCAATGAGCGCCTCCGCGTCATACACACGGATTGCTCTTTTGAGATCGGATAGCCAGGGTCCCACCGTAAACCCCTGTTCAATGAGTCTTGCTTTATTGATATTGATGTGCATCTTCTCCTCCAGGGAAAATCCCAGAGTTTGTATATCGTGCTTGAGAACGATACCCTTGACGGTCAGGAGATCTGTGTCCAGCAAAATTACGGCTTGCTCACGGATTCCCTCATCCCTCCGGGCAAAACCCTCTTGAGCCCGGTACCTTACCTTTCTCACATTCTCCCTCCCGACCTCGTGGACAACCAGTTCGAGCGGATATTGGGAGAGAAGATTCCACGTAAACCCCTTCAGTTTTCCTTCGATGCAGTCGACAATTCCTTCGGGTCCGTAGAGAGCAACCGGTTCAAGTCTTCGCAGAAGGGCGCGGATGATCGTGTCAAACCCGATAAAATGGTCAATATGCATATGACTGATGAAGACATGGGTGAGTTTCAGAAGCTCACGCTGAGAGAGCGGAGAGATGTCCCCGGCATCGAAGAGTAAACCGATCCCCTCTCTGAGTACCCGGACATACACAGCCGGGTCCTCAAAAGGGCTGTTCACCGGCTTATGATGAAAGGTCGGCTTCATGACCACCTTTGTACTTCCTTTGATACCTATACCATCTCATGTGAGCATTCCCTTTTCAAACCTCCGGATCGGGGATACGTTCCTTCATCTTCGTCATGGAGGATTCGCGGACCACGACAAGAAAAATACCTTTCTAGTCTAACTCTTTTATTGATATAATTAACTTACTACAAAACCTCATTATGGTTCCGCCAATGTCTGAACTTGGGAGGATTCATGCCAGAGCTGAGAAAAGACCCCGTTTCAGGGAGATGGGTCATCATATCCGTCGAACGTGGCAAGAGACCGACTGATTTTGTCCCTCTTCCGCATAAAAGAAAAACTTCAGGATTTTGCCCTTTTTGTCCCGGGAATGAACATACAACTCCGAACGAAATCCTCGTATTCCGCGACAATAAGAATGATCCGACGTCGAAATGGACCCTGCGCGTCGTACCAAATAAGTTTCCGGCTCTCCAGACCCATGGTGATCTCAGCAAGACCGGTGAGGGTATCTTTGATAGAATGAACGGCATCGGTGCGCATGAGATCATTATCGAGACCCCCGACCACAGCCTTTCGCTTGCAACAATGCCGCAGAAGTCAGTCGAAGATGTTTTACAGGCATACTTCCTCAGGATGACGGACCTCAAAAAGGACCCGCGGTTCAAATATGTGCTGATTTTTAAGAACGAAGGCGATATTGCAGGCGCACCGCTCGAGCATTCCCACAGCCAGATGATCGCCCTCCCCATTGTACCCAAATCAGTCATGGATGAAGAAGAATCAGCGAGAAGATATTTTGATGAAAAGGGTCGCTGCCTCTTCTGCGACGTCATTAGTCAGGAACTGAACGCCATGAAGAGAGTCATTCATCAAAACCATTCCTATATCGCGATCGCTCCCTTTGCACCCCGTGCCCCCTTTGAGACATGGATATTACCCAAACAGCACCAATCATCATTTATCTCTCCCCAGGCTCAGCTCGGTGACCTCGCGGAGATACTTCAGAGAATTTTAAGGCAGATAGACCGTGTTCTGGGAATTCCCCCTTACAATTTCATGATCCACACTTCTCCCTTCAGTGATGAACAGAATCAATTCTACCACTGGCATATCGAGATCGTTCCAAAGTTGGCAAAAATAGCGGGATTTGAATGGGGGTCCGGGTTTTATATAAATCCTACTCCTCCCGAGGAAGCAGTCCAGTACATGAAAGAGGCTGTGCTCCCCTGATGAACATTGTAATCGTTTCCCCCGAAGCAGTCCCCTTTGCCAAGACAGGTGGTCTTGCTGATGTTGCCGGTGCGCTCTTGCAGGGGCTGAGCAGGACAGGGCATGACGCTTTCTTATTTATGCCGCTGTATCGAGGTGTCCGGGGGAGCATCCGCCCGAAAGAGGCGGCACGGGGCCAGAAGATATTCATGGGAGAGCGGGCATATTACTTTGACATTCTCTCGCAGAGGAATGCCTTTTTCATTTCCAATGACTATTTCTTTGACCGTGATGGCCTCTATGGGGACTCACGGGGCGATTTCCCCGATAATCCGGAGCGGTTCGCGTTCTTCTGCCTGTCTGTCTTGCATGCAACGAAAATTCTCGGGATAAAACCCGACATCTATCATCTCCATGACTGGCAGACAGCACTCCTCCCTCTGTACCGGAGAGAACTGTTTACTCCTGCGGACAATGCGGCTGCTGTTCTTACAATACACAATGTCGGCTATCAGGGCATCTTCCCTCCTGAGACACTCCCCCGCTTGGGAATATCCGGAAAATTTTTCACCATTCACGGCATCGAGTTTCACGGAAATCTCAACCTGCTGAAAGCAGGCATTCTCTATTCCGATCGTGTGACCACGGTCAGCCCGACGTATGCGCATGAGATCACTTCCCCGGAGTATGGATTCGGATTGGAAGGATCGCTGAGATGGAAAGGCGTTACGGGTATCCTGAACGGAATTGACTATGACCTCTGGAATCCCGCGGATGACATCCATCTGAAAAGGAATTACACCATTCAGACTTTGCACGGGAGAGCAGCCTGCAAGGAAGAACTCCTTTCGGTCTGCCGCTTGCGGGACCGCTCCCTTCCCTTGATCGGAAGTATCGGCAGGATCATTGCTCAAAAGGGGTATGACCTTATTGCAGACTGCCTTGAGGATATCATCGGGCTGGGCGCCAACATCGTCATCCTCGGGAGAGGCGACCGGGACATCGAACAGGAACTTCAGAGGGCTGCAGCCCGTTTTCGGGATCGAGTGCATGTGAGCACCCTTTTCAATGAACCACTTGCCAGGAAGATTTACGCCGGCTCGGACCTCTTTCTGATGCCATCGAGATATGAGCCCTGTGGTCTTGCCCAAATGATCGCGATGAGGTATGGATCGATTCCCATCGTCCGGAAGACCGGAGGCCTTGCAGACACGGTCACGGATTTCAATAGCGGAAGTCCTGAGGGGACAGGTTTTCTTTTTCATGACGCAGACCGGAATGACCTCGTCGAGTGCATCAAGAGGGCGCTCTGCGTATGGAAGAACAAACGGGACTGGAACAGGCTTACCAGGAACGCTATGCGTTTGCGCTTTTCATGGGAACACTCAATCTCTCAGTATAGTGCTCTCTATGGATCACTGGTGGGAAGACAGAGAAATGTACCTCAAGCATAAATTAACCGTATTTCTGGCAGGTTTTCTCGCTGCTCTCCTAATCTTTGCAGCAGGGAGCATGTATATTTTTGAAAAGTTTCAGGACGCCATCTCGATTATGAAACAGGTATCAACAGAACACAGGCAGCATGAGGTGCTCAAGGCCGCGATCGTGGATCTTGTGAGCGCTGCCAAAAACTGGGGATTCACCGGACAGCTCGAATACAAGAGAATGTACCGGGAACGGAGAAATGAGGTCATCACAACATTTGAATCACTCCGTGAAGTTACCAAGGACCGGGATGCATTGAACAGGATCGGTGAGGAATTCGACAGCATCGATCGGAGTGTCAAAGAACTCTTTTCCTATGGCCAGCCGGTCGGAAATCCCCCGGTTCTGTCCCTGATACGACAGCTCGATAACAAAACCGTCGGGATCATGGGTTCCATCGAGGAGTTCCACAATGCTTCTCTCTTTTCCCTCGACATGGTCTCTCTGAGGACCGAACGCATCAAGAACGCCATGTCAGCCTATCTCATCTCGACAATCGTTTTCCTCTTCGTCGCCTCGTTCTCCCTCCTCCTGTTGATCAGAAGAGTTGTTCACCGTCCCATGAATCTCCTCCTGACAGCGACCGAAAAAATCGCATTGGGTGATCTCGAATACCGGGTCTCCTATGACCGTGAAGATGAATTCGGAATCCTCTCGAAAAGATTCAACGATATGATCGACAAGGTGCATGCATCAGAAACAAAGATCAAGGACAAGCTCAACGAGACGGAAATCCTCCTCGACATCGCGAATCTGGTCAGCTCCTCCATCGACCTCTCGTCTGCGTTTACCGTTATCGCTGATATCATTCCCAAGCGAACGGTAAAGGACGGCACTGCTCTTTACCTCTACCATCCCCTGAAAAAGGACTTTAAGAGAGAAGCATACTCCAGGGACCATGCCGAGATATTTGCCGACTCAATACCTCCGGACGATACCGTTTCACGGGAAATCCTCATGCGCACGCAACCCGTATCCCTGTCGCGCGATCAGATTTCGTCGACAGGCTGTGTCAGGGGATTCACCGGGAGCCTGCTTGCTGTCCCGATTACTTCCGAGAACATGGTATCGGGTCTGTTGGTCACGGTTTCGCAATTGCAGGAAGAGATTCCCCAGGAGGAAATCAATCTTTTTGTTCTCATCGCCCATACTATTGGAACGGCGCTGAAAAATTCCGAGCTCTATACGGCGGCAAAAACCCAGCTCAAACGGTTTTCGGCGCTCTACGAACTGGCGCAGACCGTAACGAGCGCCCTGACCCTCGATGAACTTTTCAGGAAAGTATCCGCTGAAACGACCCGGTTGCTCAATGCGCGGGGCTGCATTATCCGGATCCTTGATGGTGATGACCTCAAAGTCCAGTCAATGCACGGGCTCCCGGCGGGGATACAGAGAGAACTCGATCTCAAGATCGGGGACGGCATAGCCGGCATGGTCGCCAGAACCGGAAAATCCCTCCTCATCGAGGATGTTTCGGAACTTCCGGAAGAAATGAGACGGCCGCGGATCGATCTGAAGTCAGTCGTTATCGTCCCTATGAAAATCGATGAGTCTGTCATCGGCACGATCGGACTGTTTGATAAAACAGATGCCAGGGGCACAGCCATCTCATTCAGTACCGAGGATCTCGAGACAACCGAAGGTTTTGCATCGATTACCGCCATCGGTTACGAAAAAATCATGAGCTATGACCGGGAACGGATGCGGGAACAGACTGCGCTAGAAGCCAAGAAGAGGATGGAAACACTTTTTGAGAGCGTTCGGGGAGGTATTCTCACGCTCAACCGGCAGGGTACCATCCTCCTTGCGAACAAATATGTCGAGAACTGGATCGACCGGAAGCGGGAGGATATCATTGGAAAAAACAGCGTCGAGATATTTCACACCGCTGAGAATATGATCTGCCCTCACTGCGTATCTCAGGCGACATTCCAGACTGGTGAAATCAATACCCTTACCCAGTCCCGCGGCATCAACTACGCGGAACTCTCCTCCTATCCTATCAGGGACGAATCCGGGAATATCATCGAGGCTGTCGTCTTCATTCAGGATATTACCGATCGCGTTCTCTATCAGGAAGAAATCCTCAGTCTCTACAAGGAGGTCTCTCAGACAAAAGAGTACCTCGAAAGCCTGATTGATGATTCAGCGGACGCCATCATTACAACGGATCTTCAGGGAACCATTACCTCCTGGAACAGAGCGGCGGCGAGAATTTACGGCTTTTCCGAGGAAGAGGCACTGGGCACTTTTCTCCCCTTTGTACCCGACTTTCTCGTAGAAACAGAGAAAGCCTACATCGAGCGATTAAAGAAAGGAGAAACCATCAAGGATCTCGAAACGGTCAGGATCAACAAAGAGGGAAAGATGTTCGAGATCAGCCTGACCCTCTCCCCGATCAAGGATACATCAGGAGAGATCATCGGCATCAGCGGGATTTCGCGGGATATTTCCGAAAAGAAAAAGGTCGAAAAAGAATTGATCAGGAGAAACCAGGAGCTATCTCGGTTGTTCTTCATCAGTTCAGCGATGAGGGGAACTCTCGACCTGGAGAGGCTTCTTCGGATGATCCTCACGGCAGTCACTATGAGCGACGGCCTTGGATTTAACCGTGCCATCCTCTTCTTAGTTGACAAGGACAAGAACGTAATCAGGGGAGCCATGGGGGTGGGACCCTCTTCCGCTGAAGAAGCATGGCAGATATGGGACAAGCTCTCCATCGAGAAGAAAACGCTCCCTGATCTGCTCCAGGAAGTCGAGACCGGTCCGCTTAAAAAGGACTCTTTCCTCGATAAACTCGGGGTGGGCATGACCATTTCCCTCGATGAGGAAAGCACCTTAACACGCTCGGTCAAAGAGAAAATCCCGATCAATGTCAAGGATGTCCGAACTGAACCGCTGTCCGATGCCGTCCTCATCCAGCAGCTTGGTACCCAAGCATACGCGGTGATTCCTCTTGTCTCGCGGAACAACGTTCTCGGGGTCCTCTGGGTGGACAATTATTTCAACAGGAAACCAATCATCGATGAGGACATCAGATTTCTGAGGGGATTTGCGGACCAGGTTGCTGCCGCTATCGAGGGGGCACGCCTCTTTGAGCAGGTCAAGCTCGCCGAGACGGAGCTCGAAAATATCTTTGAATCCATCTCCGACATGGTGTATTTCACCACCCGGGATTACGTCATTAAGAATATCAACAGAGCGGTTGCAGACCGACTGGGCAAGTCTCCCGAGGAGATCGTCGGAAAGAAATGTTACGAAGTCTTTCATGGTATGGACAAGCCCTGGACACAGTGTCCCCACCATAAGACCGTCGAAACCATGCAGGCATATGTCGAAGAGATTGAAGATCCCTACCTGGGCGGAACATTGCTCACTTCGAGCTCTCCGATTTTCAATACCCAGGGTGAATTTCTGGGCACTGTCCATGTCGTGCGGGACGTCTCGGAACTGAAAAAACTCAGGGAAAAATTGGCAATGGCTGAGCGGATGGCAGCCCTCGGTGAGGTGGCCGCAAAGGTTGCCCATGAAATCAGAAATCCTCTGGTTTCGATCGGAGGGTTCTCACGGAGACTCGAAAAGAAACTGGAGGGCAGCCTGAAAGAGTATGCCTCGGTAATCACCATGGAGGTCACCAGGCTTGAAGGAATTCTAAAGGACATCCTCGGATATGTCAGGGACATCAGACTCAAGAAGGAGATATCGATCGTCAATACCGTCATAGAAGATGTCGTCTCCCTCATGTCCGATCAGATAAAGAAAAAAAAGCTGCGTATTATCAAAGAGTATTCCGGCGACATGAAGCACGTCGTGATCGACGGGGACCGGATCAAGGAAGGCCTTATTAATATCATCACGAATGCCGTTGATATCCTCCCCGAAAATGGCATGATAACGATCAGGACCTCTATGGAAGAAAAATATTCCGTGATCGAGATCGCAGACAATGGTCCAGGCATTGACAAGAAAGACCTTCCCTATATTTTTGACCCATTCTACACCACCAAGGTGAGCGGCACCGGTCTTGGCCTTGCCATAACCCACCGGATCATTGAACAGCACAAGGGCAGAATAGAGGTTACCAGCGCTCCCGGTGAGGGCGCTGCATTTAAAATATTCTTACCTGTAAAGGAGGACTAATGGTATGAAAATCCTCATCGTAGATGATGATCCGGCAATACGTCTGCTCTACAAGGAGGAACTCGAGGATGAAGGATACGAGGTTGTGGTTGCAAGCTCGGGAGAGGAAGCGTTGAGGCTCTTTGATGCCGAGAACCCCGACATTGTAACTCTCGATATCCTCATGCCGGGCATGGACGGGATCCAGGTCTTGAGACACATGAAAGAGAAAAAACCTCGTCTCCCCATCATCATGTCAACGGCGTATGATTACCGGGACGACTTCGCAATTTGGGCCTCGGAAGCATACATCGTCAAGTCTGCTGATATGACCCAGCTCAAGGAAACCATCAAGAAACTGGCAGAGAAATAGGAATGCAGCTGAAAATACTCACGCCGCTCTACGGAGGTTTGAGCCTTGCAAAGGATGGACCAGTCTATTTCGTCAAAGGAACCATACCGGGCGAGACCGTGGAGGTGCTGGTAAAGGAGAGAAAAAAGGATTACCTCCTATCAGATACTGTTCGTGTACTTGCCCCCTCACCCTTCAGACAATCTCCCCCCTGTCCTTCTTTCGGCATATGTGGTGGCTGCCACTATCAATTCATTGCTTATGAACGGCAGCTCACGATGAAGCAGGAGATTATCTACGACTGTCTCACGAGGATCGGTAAACTGGATAACATACCATTTGACAAAGCGCTCTCCGGCAACCCTTATCACTACCGTCACCGGGCCCAGCTCAAAGCCAGCCAGGGAAGGCTCGGCTTCTACCGGGAAAACAGCCATGACGTCATCGAGTTTGAAACATGTCTTCTCCTGAGCAAACGGCTCAATGACTGCTGTTCGGCATTGAAAGAAGTCGGCATCCCACCTCACATGACCGACATTACGATTACTGTTGGGGACAGCGTGATCGCGCATATCGGGGGAACGAAGATAGGGGATGACTATCTGAAATCGCTCCTTGACAAGGACATTATCCAGGGCATAACGACAGACAACGGGAGATCATTCGGTGCGGAATACACCACGTTTGAAGCACGGGGGTACCGGTACACGGTTTCCCCGCAGAGCTTTCTCCAGAGCAACTGGGAAATGAACAAAGCAGTGATCAAACTCTTGGGGGAGCACCTGCAGCCGGAATCCGGTGGTGGTAACGCTTCACGAGCATTTCCTCAGAAAGGCAATAAGCAACGCCTCCTCGATGTTTTCGGCGGCGCAGGGAATTTTTCTCTTCCCCTTAGTGCTGACTTTCATACCATCACGGTTGTTGAAGAGAACCCTCACTCGATCAGAGATGGCAGGAGGAACGCGGTGCTCAATAACATCACCAACATCTCGTTTGCGCAGGAGGCTTTTGAAGAATTCAGCACATCCGCACGATACAGCACGGTGACTGTCGATCCCCCGAGAGTGGGCCTGAGCAGCAGATCGCTGAAAAAAATCAGATCCCTCGCTCCGGAAAGCCTCTTTTACATTTCCTGCAATCCGGCGACCTTGAGCAGGGATGCAGCCAAATTGAAAGATTTGTACCAACTCCGGACCGTGAGACTGATCGACATGTTTCCCCAGACATATCATTGTGAGATTTTCTGTCACTTTGGTTTACAATAAGACTCGTGATGGAGATCCATGATCAATCATCCAGACATGATGCAAGAATCAGCGGAGAGCTTGTCCTCTGTGACAGCGATGCTGCTTTCCGCGCCCACCGCACCCTCTTCAAATTCGGACGGGACCGATATGTTATCTGCAGATCCTCCCCCGTCACCTGCCTTGAAACCATGAAGACCAGTTCCGGAAAACTCCACCTCGCGTGCCGGTGGAAGGGAATGCTCTCTGTCACCCTTTGGAGAGACCGTATTCAGGTCGGAGACGTCCTGCACGTCCTCAAGAGCGTCGGCATGAGTGAACGCGACCTGAGCCCCTTCACGGGAGCTGAAATCGACGACCTTTTCCCTGCACTGTACTACGGGAAACATTTTGATGTTCTGAGAAAGGTCTGCAATCATGCAAAAAAAGTCGCTGAAGGCAGACTGCAATCGAAGGCGATAAGGATCGATTGTCACCTCGTTGCGGAGGATTCGCAGCAGATTGTGGCGAGCAGCCTTTGAAGGTGCTGACAATCCCCGTGAGGGATGGGAATTCCATGGTTCCTAGAGACCAGATAGTTTAGGGGTTCGGCAGACCATGAAACAGTTAATTCTCGGCATCACCGGGGCTAGCGGTTCCCTTTTCGGTCTCAGGCTCCTCAGGGAACTCGTAAAGAGTTCTCATGTCTTTATCACTGTATCGAGCGGCGCATTGTCTATTATCAAAGATGAAGCGGGACTCGACCTGCAGGGCAATGCCCCGGAAGAGACCCTCAAGAACTATGCCGAATCAGACGCCATCACGGTGTACCAAGACACGAACCTGAACGCTCCGATTGCAAGCGGTTCTTTCAGAACTGACGGTATGTTCATTGTTCCCTGTTCCATGAAGACCCTTTCGTCCGTAGCGAACGGCATGGCCAACAATCTTATTGAGCGAAGTGCCGATGTGACAATCAAGGAAGGAAGAAGACTCGTTCTCTCTCCGCGGGAAATGCCCCTGAGTGCCATTCATCTGGAAAACATGCTGAAACTCTCCAGATTGGGAGTCACCATAGCACCGCCGGTCCCCGCGTTCTATCACAAGCCGCAATCAATGGATGATATCATTGCGTTCGTCGTGGGGAAGCTTTTGGACAGCATGGGGATACCGAATAACCTCTATTCCCGGTGGGAGGGGAACTAGCTATTCTCTGATGTGTTTCATGATGCGCTCGTATTTCTCGAGACCGACACATTCTTTTGCAGCAGGGCACCACATCAGGCAGGATGCTTTCAGGTCACGTGAAATCTCGTGGCCGCAGTGTTTGCATGCGGTTTCCGTCTCATCCGACCAGATCTCAACAGGCGCATCACAAAAATAACACCGTATCTCCTCGGGAAAGGGATTTCTGATCTCTTTGCTTCCTGGACAGCTCTCTTTCATGGTTCTATCTTACAACGAATCAGCCATAAAGGACATGATATAAATCATACCTACCGCCATCAATCGAGCCAGGAAGGATTCCTAGGATGCAAGAGGGGAAATGACTTATGACTTGTTTTTCTTCAGTTCATTGATAATGTTGGAAATCTGAAGGGCATCAGGCGCGTTCGGTGATAACTTCAGGTATGTCTGAAAAGCCTTGATCGCCTGGTCGTTCTTCTTGAGATCAAAGGCAAGAACCACACCCAGATTCTTATGGGCATAGATATGATCCGGCTTTATCTGGATCGCCTTCCGGTATTCTTCGACAGCCTTGCCCGGTTCCCCGAGGTTCCGGTAACAGGTCCCCATATCCACACGCACATCCACGTTTTTGGGGTCAAGTTCAAGGGCGACTCTGTAAGCATCAACAGCATCACGGAATCTGCCGGTATCCATGCCCATGTTTCCGAGTTTGATCCACGCTTCGATATTCTTTGGCTCCCGCGCCACAACCTCCTTCAGCATCTTCATTTCATTGTCGGAGGTCAGAGAACCGGGTACCGGACCCTGCCCTCCCAGGGGGGAAGAAGGCGGAGAATAAGGTGTGTCACCCTTTTCACTGCATGAGGTAACAAAAACGAGCGCCAATACAAGAAGAGCCAATGTAATTTTTTTCATAAACTATTTTAAAGAAATGTGCAGAATTATCTCAAGATGAAAATTGCATTCCAAGAATGCCTTTCTGTTACAATGATGGTCATGATCCATCTGATCATTTTTGATCTTGACGGAACTCTTGTCGATTCCTCTCAAGATATCACGAACGCGATCAATCATGCCGTTGCGGGAACCGGTCTTCCCCCCTATGCCCGGGAGCAGATAATTAAGCTTGTAGGTGAGGGTCTGACCAAATTGATAGAAAACATACTGCCGCCCGAGCTTGAACACAGAAAAGCCGAAATACTCCAGAAATTCCTCGATTATTATTCAGATCATATTGCCGACAACACCCGCCCTTACCCATCTGTCTGTGAGACGCTGAAAAAATTGGGGAAATACAGGAAGGCAGTCCTTTCAAACAAGCATGAGCTCCTTTCGAAAAGACTCATGGGTAAAATCAATATTATCAAATACTTTGACTATATAATAGGAAGTGATACTTTAAATGAGCGAAAGCCTTCCCCGAAAGCTATTCATTATCTGCTTGATACATTCTCGCTCCTGCCTGAGAATGCCATGATAGTCGGCGATAGCGAGCTTGATATCCGCGCCGGGAAAAATGCCCGCATCACGACCGTTGGGGTCACCTATGGCTATAGACAATCCGAATCGCTGAAAGACGCCGATTATCTTATCAATGCCATGAGCGAATTAATCCCCCTTCTCGGCACATAAAAGCTTGGAAATTGCTGTCGGCAGAACATCCTTACAGATTCCGCTGTGGCGCGGTCGGCGAACATCCCTTTGAACAAGGCTTCCGTTCTGAGACAGACAATCGCAACCTTCAAACTATAGAAGAAACAGCTGCTCTGCATATGGTATACTACTTTTCAATGAAGGTGCTTTTCACTCGACCCGAAAGCCTGAAGGATGTCCCGTTCCGTTTCTGTCCGGGATGCGGCCACAGCATTCTCCACCGGATTGTCGCCGAATGCATCGACGAACTCTCCCTTCGGGAAAGAACGATCGGCATAGCTCCTGTGGGCTGCGCGGTCTTTGCCTACGACTATTTCAACTTTGACATCATCGAGTGCGCCCATGGACGACCTCCTGCAGTCGCAACGGCTCTGAAGAGGGTCATGCCGAACCGGATTGTTTTCTCATACCAGGGGGATGGGGACCTGGCAGCCATTGGTCTTGCGGAGATCATCCATGCTGCAAACAGAGGTGAAAATTTTACCGTCATCTTTGTGAATAACGCAACCTACGGTATGACCGGCGGACAGATGGCGCCGACGACACTCCTTGAACAGAAAACAACAACAACTCCGAAGGGAAGAGACAAGGTCTCACACGGGTATCCAATGCCTGTGGCAGAAATCATGGCGACTTTGCCGTCGGTCGTCTACGTTGCAAGAACCTCCATCACGAACGCCAAGGAGATCCTTGCAACCAAGAGGCACATCAAGAAAGCTTTTCAGAATCAGGTCGAGGGAAAAGGCTTCAGTTTCGTCGAGGTGCTTTCACCATGCCCCACGGATTGGGGCGTCACCCCGACTGATGCACTTGCCTGGATCAATGGTTCTATGAAAAACACTTTTAAGCTCGGCATTTTAAAAGACATATCTTCAGGGTAGGAACCATCTTTGGAAATAAAGATCATCATCGCTGGATCCGGGGGACAGGGGATTCTCTTTCTCGGCAGGCTCATCTGTCAGGCTGCCATGATCGAGGGAAAACACGTCACCTGGTTTCCATCGTACGGTGCGGAGATGCGCGGGGGCACGGCAAACTGCACCGTTGTAATTTCCGACGATTTTATCGGGTCCCCCGTTGTTCAGAATCCGGATGTCATGATTATTCTCAACCAGGCATCTTTGAACCGATTCCTGAATCGGATACGGGAAAAGGGGTCCCTCTTTTATGATTCCAGCCTCATCCCGGGTGTGGTTGAACGGGATACTGTTTCCCTTGTCCCGATTCCTTCAAGCCGTATCGCTGGTGAAATCGGGAATCCCCGTCTGTCGAATATGGTCCTCCTCGGAGCCTTCGTGAAACTGAGCCGCATTGTCTCGGAGGAAGACATCACCCGTGCCGTTTCCATAGTCGTTCCAGCGCAGAAATCATCGCTGATTGAAAAGAATATTCTTGCAATCAATAAAGGGGCGGACTTTGCTGCACATCAGAAAAGCTGTTGTGGATGACATTAAGAACATTCACCGCTTCATTAACACGCACGCAAAAAAGGGACAGATGCTGCCCCGTTCCCTCAACGAACTCTATGAGCATATCAGGGATTTGTACTTGGCTCTTGAGAACGAGAACCTGCTCGGTGTTTGTGCCCTCCATTGCTTGTGGGAAGACCTGGCTGAGATCCGTTCTCTCGTCGTCACCGAAGAAGAAAGAACAAAGGGGATCGGAAAAAGGCTCGTCACCAAATGCATCGCTGAAGCCAAACAGCTCGGCATCAAGCGCGTTTTCGCGCTCACGTACGTCCCGGAGTTTTTCCATAAGATCGGCTTTAAGGATATCGACAAGTCGATTCTCCCCCAGAAGATCTGGGGAGACTGCCTGAAATGCCATAAATTCCCCGACTGTGACGAATTTGCCGTGATCAGGGAGATCTGATCCCGCTTTCGCTGCTCGAGAAATCAACATTGATGATAACCCGTGAATTCTCACGGAGCTGCTCTATTTGTCTTCTCAGACGTTCGTTCACTTCCTTCTCGGTCAGGAACTTCAGGATATCATCGCGGACATCGTCATATGCCTTGTTCCTGAAGTGTTCCTGATTGTCCTCAAAATATTTCCGAATATCCTTTTCCGCTATCCTGATTGCCGCCCGAATTTTCAAATCAATATACTGCTCTATTAATCCATCATCCGTCTCGCTCTCCATCCGGTACCGTTTTGCTTCATTGAGCAGAAGAATCCTGTTTATCATGGTCTCGAGAGTACCCTGGTATGTGATTTCCTCATTGATCTTTCTTAATTCTCCATATTTGCCCATAAGGTCTGACTGGGTGATCGCGAGATCATCCACAAATGCCACAACACGGTCTATCACGACAGCCCGAACGGACTGGACAGAAAAGAGACACAGTACAAACAGAACGCCGGCCAGTTTAAAACGCCTGACCGATACTGAAGTGAATTTCTCCACTGCTTTCTCCCTCTTCCCGGTCGAGTTTATATCCATAATCAACACGGAGCGGACCCACGGGTGTCATGTACCTCAGTCCAAGGCCTGTAGTATACTGATAGTCGCCGAGATTGATATCACTTGTCTTTATCCATACATTACCGGCATCGAGAAACATCACGAGTCCAAAACCCCAGCCGACATCTGTCCTCAGCTCAATGTTATTCATGAGCATTGCATTGCCTCCGGTCGGTGTTCCATCAGAACCCTTCGGCCCGAGGGTATCCTGGGCATATCCCCGTACGGTGTTCCGTCCGCCAAGGAAAAACCTCTCCACAATGGGAAGATCCGTAGTGTCATTGTATCCCCGCGCGAGCCCTCCCCTGAACGAAAGGGCAAGGGTGAGCGGCTTCAAGACGGCATGATAGTAATTAACATTGAATTCAGTTTTTGTAAAATCAGTTTCAGAAAAAATATACTGTGAGGCGACTTGAAAAAGCAATCCGACAAGTACTCCCTTCTTTGGGTTGAACGGGTTGTCCCGAGAGTCATAAATGATCCCCGGACCGATCTTTGAAATATTGACCGTACCGGTATCTTCGGGCGTTAATACAGCATCCGGCTGGACATTATACGTGTTGACCACGGAGAATGAATAGAGCAGTTCTCCCCGGACCCTCTCCGAGAGATTTTCTGAAAAATTGGCAGTGGCAGATTTCTTCTTTGCCTTGTAGATCACCTCGCCGGTATCAATATTTTTTTCGGTCTTTCTCTCCTGAATGAGATTTATCCTCAGGCTGACCGGACCATACGCTCCGGTAGTATAGTACAGCCATGGCTCATAGGCACTCAGAATATATTTCTCGGAAATGGTGGTCAACTCAGTACGGAACTTCCCCTCCCTATTCATGCCGAAGAAATTCCTGTAACTGATATCAAAAAACCCGCGGTATTTCTCATAGTCTCCGTAGCCGACACCAAACTCCACAGCCCCTGCTTTGGATTCCTTGACGTCCAGAACAACACTTCTTGCTGTGCCCCCCTCATCGATGGTATGGTATTTAATATCCGAAAAGAGCCCAAGCTTATAGAGTCGCTGGGTATTCCGCTGCAAGAGCACATCACTGAAAGGCTCTCCTTTCTTATTTAACAGTTGCCGGGAGATTACCTGCGTTCTCACGGTGGCGTTCCCGCGAACCAGCGTGTAACCGAAGAGGTACTGATTCCCTTCCTCTATGTGAAACTCAAGAGAAACGCGATTCAGACCAAAGAGCTGCTTCACCTGAACATCCGCATCCAGGTATCCCCGTTGTTTATATAGGTTGAGGATTGCAAGACGCGAGTCAGATATATCGATCTCATTGTATGGCATAAGCGGTTTCACTTTCACTACCCGGTAGATTTCGGCGGCTGGGAGAACGCTGTTTCCTCTCAGCACCACCTCCCGAATGAGAATCTGGGTCCCTTCATTTATTCGCAAGGAAAGGACCGCTTTTGTCTTTGATTCATCATAGCTATAACTTACGTCCTCGACCTTTGCATCAAGGTATCCAAGCGCACTATAGAACTCCTGCACGGCCTCGACGTCTCGGTCGACCGCATCAGGATTGAAAGGGTCGCCCTCCTTGAGAGAGAGTATCCCCTTGATTCTCTCATCCCCAATCATGCCTCCCTCGAGAGTGATCGCATCGAGATACACCCGGGGACCTTCGTAGATAAAGAACGTGATTTCCGGGGAATCCGCCTGCGCATTGATGACGGGCGCTACCTGGGCAAATACAAAACCTGCCTGGTGATAGAGGTTCACGATTCTTGAAACAGCTTCTTCAATGAGCTCGGTCCTGATGGAACTGGCCTCCCAGAAAGACATTTCTTCCATCAGCCGGGAGTCAGAATAGTGAGAATTCCCCTTGATGATGACCATGAGAATGCTCCCCAGAGCGACTTGAACCTCAAGAACTCCATCATCGAATGTATATGGGCCGATCCCCGGATCATAGTAGCCTTCCTCGCGGCAGACTTTTTTTATCTTCTCAAACCGCTCCTGCAGGACCGTCCGGTCAAAGATGTCTCCGGGAAATATATTCAGTTTCAGCGTGATTCTTTCAAGTTCAAAGGGATCTTCAATCCCGGTAATTACAACTTTCTTTACCAGGAGCGGCTTCCCCTCCTCTACCCTGAGCGTCAGTTGCACCGTGTGCTTCTCGTGATCATACCGCGCTGAACTCGTCACAGCGATGTCAGGATACCCCTTCTCTGCGATCGAACTTTTCAGCTTCGCCAGTGCATCGGGAAGCGCAGATTCATAGAAGAATTGGCCTTCCTGGATGGAGAAAGCTTTCAGGATATCCTTCTTCCATAACGTTACCAATCCTTTAACCTTGATTGTGCTGATCACATACTTTTCTTTTACCTGAATGATGATTTTCGAAGGATCACGGTCATCCTGGATAACCACGACATCTTCAAAGCTCTCGGTGAGAAATACCCGCTTGATTCCCTGCCGGATACTTTCCCGATCGAGGGGAGCATTGACCTGCACGCCAAAGAGATCGCGGAATTCCTGTGTGCTCATTCTCGTGAGACCGGTCACCTCAATTTCTCTGATAATAACGTCCTCGGGACTTGCAGGAGCAATCTTAATGCAGAAGAGAAGTAAAAGGAATATCGGCCAGGCAATATATTTAATCATGCTCATCTGAACTCGAATCTGAACTTTATGTCACCTCCGAGAGATCCGGTCGACTCCTGAAACCCAACCAGGGAGGTGTTCTTATCAAGTTGATATTCAACCTTAATGACATCTGCCTGATCGGTGCCGACCGTTGAAGAATAGGTCAGATAGAGCTTATCTCCGATCAATCGCTTGGCTACGGTAAACTTTGGACTGATGGATCCTGTCTTGTCCTGGATATAGGGCTCTACCTCAAACCGGTCAAAGCCGGTTATCGAAGTGAGCCTTTCCTCAACTGCATTCTGGTAAGCCGATGTAATGAAAGAAGTGGCTTCAGATGTTCCCATCTCGCCTTCGATTCCTTTCTTCTTTCCGCTTCCGACTTCTCCCACCGTAAGGAGCGAGAGTATGTCTGTCTGGTCAAGCGGCGGATCCGACAGGAGTGCCAGGTTGAACCGTTCAAGCTGTCCTTCAAGAGTTATTCTGATGTTATATCCCTTGACCACGGTGAGAGCCGAGATATCGTAGTAGGGATTTATCTTTTCCTGGTCGATGAAATCAGCGCTCGCGTGAATGATGTCGAATTTATTCTTCCGGAAATACACGGACCCCTTTTCCGTCTCAATTCTGCCGAATAAAATCGGCTTCGCGACTGTTCCTCTCAGGAGCAGGTCAAGCTTCAGGGAGGTCCTGGCAATGTTGTTATCGATAACGATGTTCTTGTCTCCATCGACTTTTATATTCAGCTCTGTTTGCTGAAAGGGAGTCAGCGTTCCCTTCGGTTTCTCCTGCACTCTTGATTTCAGTATCTGAGCACCCCAGTCTATCCGCTCTGTATACCTCGCTTGAAGGATTGCAGCCTGCCCTACGAGCGTGTATTTTCCCTGGTCCCCCCGGTACACGAGATTTCCGCTCAGGGTCGTCATGAATCCCCTCGTGAACTTAAAGGTAACATCATGCAGCTCGGTGTCAAGATAAAACTTATCGACCGTGAACCCTTTGACGTACCCGTATCCTCTCAGGCTCATGTCTCCGCCCCCGATTTTTCCGGAGAGATCCTCAATAACGAAGCGGTTGTCGTCAATGTACAGATAACTTTTCAGGTCGTACATCCGGTAGGGGAAATCCTTGATCCCGAGGGAAGCGTCCTGGAAGGTGATACCTCCATTGATCAGGGGCGTCTCCCATTGCCCCCGAATTGACAGGACGAATGATCCTTTCCCCTTGATTGCCTCTATGGATTTGAAAAGCCTCTTCAAGGGGGCCAAAAATGTATCTCCGTCAATCATAAGATCGAGCCTCTGAAGCGGCA
>JBLNHB010000344.1:0-3741 GCA_050268805.1 bacterium
CGTCTCAAGTCCGAGGGCAGAGAGCGAGACACTCACCCGCATGCCCCTCTTCATCCGGGAGAAGAGTTGTTCGTCAACATTGATGTTGATCGTGTAGAGCGACGGGTCCTCGATCACCAGGAGCGGCAGCCCGGGTGACGCCATGGTCCCGAGATCAATCTTCTTGTCACTCACAATGCCGTCGATGGGCGAGACAATGCGGGCATACCCGAGATGGGTCCTCGCCTCCTGGAGCGATGCCTCGCTCCGCTGGACCATCGCCTCGGCCTGTCTCACCTGGGCCTCGGCAATTCTCTTCTTGGTATCCATCTCATCCATTTCCTGCCGGGTGAGCGCTTTTTCGTCAAAGAGACGTTTGAACCGCTCATGGGTCGCGGCAGTGAGCTGAAGATTCTCCCGGGCCATGATGAGTCCGCTCGCGGCCTCGGCATATGCCGCCTCCGCTCCCTGGACCTTTTTCGAGATGTCACTGTCATCGATGGTCATGAGAAGCTGCCCCTTGTGCACTTCTTCGCCAACCTGAACCCTGATCGAGGTCACCTCTCCCATGACCTTTGACGAGAGTATGCTCACGGTTTCGGCCTGCACGCTCCCCGCTGTTTCATAGAGACGATCAACTTCCTTGAGCGTCACCTTTTCCGCCCGTGCCTCCCTGACCACGGGCCTCGCAGAGACCTGTGTTCCCGTCTCCTCGTTCCTGGCGCAGGCGATAAGAGCCACCAGAGCGAACACAATCACCGTTACCCTTTTCATATTGAAATCTCCTTTGCTGACTCTTATACGGCGAGCGGTTAATTCTTGATTTCCAGAGCCTGGAGCAGCCTTCCGCTCACAAACTCAAGCCGGGCAAGTGCGGTCAAATACTGCCCACGCATCGCGACAACATCAGCCCGCGCTCGATCGAGCGAAGCCTGGGCATCGAGGAGCGACACAAGAGGGACAAGAGCATTCTCATACCGCTTACTGGTCAGCCGCATGCCCTCCTCCGCCGATTCCGCTGCAGCGTTTGCAAGCGCCTGCTTCTTCTCAGCTTCCTGAACGGAAAGGTACGCCTCATAGATCTCGTAGTCGATCTGTTTTTTCATTCCCTCGAGATATTCCCCCGCTTCCCGGGCCTGCCTAAATGCCTTTGCCCTCTGGTTCTCCCTGTTCAAGCCATCAAAAAGAGTGACCCTCAGGAATGCCATGACCTGCCAGCTCTCGCCTTCTGCTCCAAAGGGATTGTCATGGTCATCGAGCTGATAACTGCCCCCCACCCCGAGGACGGGAAAGTAATCAGCCTCGGCGAGCTTTACTCCCTTCTGTGCGGTGTCATATCTCGACTCCGTCGCTTTCAGGTCTGCTCTTTTCCGGGAGGCTTCCTGGTACACTTCGTAGGGAGAGAGGCTGAACACCGGAACGCTCTCCGGTGCAACGGCAACAGGCTCCCCCTTCCCGATGAGAATACCGAGCAGTTTCCCCGCAACCTTCGCGTTCTTTTCCGCCTCAACCACCGCCCGCTCCGCCTCGGCCTTCGCGACCCTTGCCCTGAGGACATCGGAGTAGAGTCCGAGGCCCGCCTCGGAACGGACCTCTGCGATTCTCTGGTGCTCCCGGACATCCTCGAGTCCTTTGTGCGCGACCGTCTCATATTCCCGTGCGATCATCACCTGAACGCATGCCTGAAAAACATCGAATCCCACCCGCTCCTTCGTGCGCTGCAATTCGAGCTCGGACGCCATCACTTCGCGGCCGGCCATATCAAAGGCAACCTGCGCCTTCCTCACATACAGAGGTTGTTCAAGGCTCACGACGGTCATGAAGTTATCGATTACGTCAGGATCGTTCAGGGAATCAACGGCAAAGTCCGAAGACTGAAACCGCTCCTGGTTCAGTTTTGCCATGAAGGCATAGGTGGGATTGTTGGTTCTCGAGAACCGCTCTTCAAAGGTTATCCGGGGCAGGAGATGGCTCCGTGCGATTTCCTTATCGCTCCTCCGGGACTCGACAGACCAGACCTTGGCCTTGACCTGGTTGTTCTCTTTGAGCGCAGTGTTCACCGCTTCCTTGAGGGTTAGTTCTTCCTCTGCCTGCGAACCGCCCGCCAGGAGAAACACGATGATGAACAGCATAGGAGCCACGGCATTTCCCTGCCTCACGGGGAGTTCCTTTTCTCGGATACGGTCTTTTTCTTCCGCTGCATGAATGCATGCAGCGTCTCCATATCGCACCTGCCTGTCTGCTTCTGGAACTCGGTGCACTCTGCGAGCGTCGCAAAATCCCTCATAACTGTTTCATCATGCTTTAGAACGTCTTTGACAAAATCGTATACCTTTTTGCGTCTCGAATCAAGCTCGCGGCGTGCCCGGTAAAAAATGAGTTTTCCCGCCCGCCGGTCTTCAAGGAAACCGCCTTTCGCGAGGAGTGAGAGATTCCTCGATACGAGAGGCTGTGACACCCCGAGAACCGCCATGAGCTGGCACACGCAGAGTTCCTTCCGGTCGAGGAGAAGGAGCATGCGGAGTCGTGTTTCATCAGAGAGAAGTCTGAATATTTCCATCGAGTTTTTCATATAAACATATAACCATATGTTTATATGAAAAATCAAGATGAATCCATAAAAAAACTCTATGAACATATAAACTCTTTAAAATGCCTCTGGGGGTATTACTGTTGACATCCTATCAGGGTAACTGGTATAACGTATCTTCCACAAACAAAACCCGCAAGGAGGTGTCTCATATGAAATTAGGGGTTTTCCTCAGCAATTACAAATGTACCTCAGAAATCCTGAACAGGTTAAACGCGGACAAGCTCGGCATAATCCTTGTGCAGAACGGCGTCTATTATGCAGCAATCAAGGAAAACGGAAAGAAATCAGATCTCCTCAACAGCAAGGCGGATTTCTATGCTCTTTCAGAGGACCTCGTATCGAGGGGTTTTTCCGCATCTGATATTGACGGTAAAGTAAAGGTTATCGATTATAATGGTCTCGTCGACCTGATGTTCAACACGTTTGAAAAATTCATCTGGATATAGGAGGAAACATGTCCAAATTGACCATCGGCGTTTTTTCTTCTCTCGTCGGTTCCATGACGCTTGATTTCGCCGTCAAGCTGTCCGAGGCCGCAAAGAACAAGGGTCATGAAGTCGACCTGTGGCTCTCCGGCAATGCAACCATGCTTTCGAAAAAGGGACAGAGAAAATTCAGGGACTACTCATTTCTCGAAAAAACCGTTACCGACCTCATTGGTAAGGGGATGAGAATGACTGCGTGTGAAGCGTGCGCCGAGGCCCGGGGATTTCACAAAGAGGACACGCTCCAGGGGTGCGCGCGCCACAGCATGGACTGGTATCTGGCGAGCTGTTTTTCAGCAGACCGGGTACTCCACATAGGAGGTGAATAATGGCGATCAAGAAGATTGGATTCATCGTCGACAAACTTCCAGCAAAGACCGAGACTTCCCGTCTTGCCCTCACCCACGCGATCGCGAGCCAGACGGTGGAGATTTATCTTGAAGATGGTGAGAATGTCGAGCCCATCCTCGCCTTTGTCGGGGACGGGGTCTTGAACTGTGTCAAGAACCAGAAGGCATTTGATGTCTATACTGTGACGAGTCTGGAGATGCACATCAAGAACGCCCTGCTCCTTGCCATGGACGTTTTCGTCTGCAAGGAGGATATTGATCGTTTGGGCATCAAGCAGGAATCACTCATCATGGACGCCGAGGATCTCGGCGGGGAGAAGACGACCCAGATCAT
>JBLNHB010000345.1:0-3925 GCA_050268805.1 bacterium
TCCTGCCCTCTGAGAGCGATGTGCCGGCTGCCAAGTATGCGGGCAGCGCCTTCTACACACAGCTGCTCAAGTCAGGAGTCGAGATATACCTCTACCAGGACACGGTGCTCCACGCAAAGACATATGTTTTCGATACCCAGTTGAGCATCGTGGGTTCGGCAAATCTCGATTTCCAGTCTCTGAGGAAAAACGACGAGGGGAACGTGGGCGTCTATGATGAACGGTTTGCGCGGGAGATGGAGATGATTTTTGAGATGGACCTGGCCCATTCGAAGAAACTTTCTCTGGAGGAGTGGAAAAAAAGACCTTTCTATCAGAAGCTCCTGGAGAAATTCTATGCCCTCTTCAGGCGGAGATTGTAGAAGCGTGATTAAATTTTCTTGCATACCGCCCTGAACTGGTCGGAACGGCCCTTAATTTCCCGGATTTGCTTGCCGTCATTCTCCGGCTTGACCGGAGAATCCAGAACTCCAAATATCTGGATTCCCCGATCTGGCGTCGGGGAATGACAATGCTTGTTGTCAGATTGTACCCACACGGCTACGCGAAGAGCATTTTTTTAAGATGCTGAAACGAGGGAGATGTTGTTCGTCAACGCGGCGCAATCAGGGCCGGTAATGAATTTTAAGATCGACGGCTGCATGGCTTAATTTCTGATCGAAGGTCCAGATAGGCATCCCAGTCAGCGTTGCTGAAGCAAGAAGATGGACGTCAATGTAACCAAGCCCTCTTCCCATCAATGACCTGTTTTCAATAAACAGTAGCGCTTCTTCATGAGTTGCAGCCTGAGCCGAAGGGAGCGTTCGAAGCAGCGATAAAATTTCCTTCCTGTTCCGTATATTCCCGCAGGCGAGTTCACCGATAATGAAAAGATGGCACGCAACAGCTCCATCATTCAATAATGTCGTCAGCTTCGGAACACCGGCACGAAGGTGTGCAACCCAGACGGAGGTATCGACAAGAACCACGCTACGAGTTCGCAGCCCGTCTCCGGGGGACTGGTTTCAACTTCTTTTCAGTCCCACCGAGAACGGCCAGTCTTCTGCCGCTTTCCAAAGCAATGAGCGCCTCAAGACCCCGCTTAACGAGAGCAGTTTTTTCATCGATGCCGGTCAACTCCGCTGCCTTGCGGATGAGATCGTCTTCAATATTGATTGTCGTCCTCATTGTTCCTTCTCCCTGATATGCTTAATTATATGCATTATAATGCATATAATATGCATATTTGTCAACGTCGTTGTTTGACCGACAACGAAGTGTAGCAGTATCAGGAGGTTATGTCATTTTTATTGTGCAATCCCCATATAATTCTGCTACAATTTGCTTGTTCGCTTAATATTTTGTTAAACACTTAGAGAAAAGACACTAATGATTAAAATAATATGCTCATTATTCCTGGTCTTTTTTTCGAGTGCCCTTACTTTTGGAGCGGACAAATTCCCATCTCCGGACAAAACATTAATTGCTGTCATTGAGCCTCATAACAAGATAAAACATAAAGCAGAAGAGAATGTTATAAAAATTGTCAGGACTGACGGTTCGATCTTAGCTCAAAAAGATTTTCGTTCTGCTGATAAAGAACATGGGTACATCATTGATAAGATTGGATGGACGAACGACTCAAATTTTATCGTTTTTTCTACTTATAGTTCCGGTGGCCATCAGCCGTGGACTTCACCTACCTTCTTTTTTGCTCGCAGTGATAATAAGATCAGATCTATAGACGATATTCTTGGACCAGTTTTAGATTCGGATTTTGAGATTACGTCTTCCGATGTGTTGAAGATTTATGTCAAAGATAATAAAACGGGAATAGACAAGGTATTAGCGGTACGCTTGTCCGATTTGATGCGGAATTAGACTTTAACAAATCGTTCCACTCCGACCGCTTCGCGGGCGTGAGAACTCATTGTTAGATAAATGAGGGAGGGCAAATGAAGAGAATAATAGTTGTTCTCGCCATCATGTTTGTTCTCGCGACAGGCAGTACGGTCATGGCCAACCCACCGTCCGGGTCTGTTTATCTCGATGGCGGCGCCAGCAACGTGGCAGTGATTCTCTGTCATGGCCGGGCGCAGCATCCGCGATGGAAAGTGGTTGACCCTCTCAGAAAGGAGATCAATAAACAGTTGGGTTACCATACGCTGTCATTGCAGCTTCCTGGGAAAGGTAAGGATTGGGAAAAATATGCGGAAGAGTTCCCGCGCGCATACAAGGAAATTCAGGCGGGCATCGATTTTCTCCGCAAAGAGAAGGGTGTAATCAAAATATATCTTATTGGCCATAGCATGGGCAGCAGGATGGCTACTGCCTTTCTCGTGGAATATCCCGACTCAGGTATCGCTGGTTTCATCGGTGTCGGCATCAAGAACGGAGGCAAGTACCCGCTGGATAGTAATAGCAACCTCCGTAAGATAAAGATCCCGGTGCTGGACGTCTATGGAGACGGCGGCGACGGCAAGGACAAAATAGAGGCCGAGGTCCGCTCCAACATGGTCTCCGATCGCTACCAACAGGTCTTAATCCCTAAAGCCGATCATGTATTCGATACGGGCGAAGAAGATATGGTAAGAGCCGTCATCGAATGGCTCAAGAAACAGGGGGAATAGTCTTAGATCGGATGGATGACAGCTTCATTCATGGCAACATGAACTAACGAGTCGTCTGAGAGGGACGGGCAAAAAGCGCCTAACCTTTTACGCGTTGTTAGTCGTCGGTGAAACATGGCATTGAGCGAATTCGAAATCAGGAAAGTTGAAAAGGCGATTGGTTTGTTCATCGAGAAGCATCGACCGCCCCCCACATTCGCAACAAGCTCGACCTTGGCTTTCGCATTAGAAACCAAAGCGTTGAGCTATTTGAGATTCGCCCGGTGTGGAACGAACCAAAAAAGAAAATGGAGTCCCCTGTCGCGAAGGCTACCTACGTCGGAACACAGGCAATCTGGAAGGTCTTCTGGCAACGGGCAGACCTGATGTGGCATCGCTATGACCCAGATTCAGAGGTAAGAACTATTGAGCAGTTTCTCGCCATCGTCGAAAGAGATGAATATTCGTGCTTCTTTGGATAGCGCGACGACTAACCCAGGTTCGTGAGCGATGTATGGGGAGTGAAGCCGGAGGTGATACGAAGAGAGATGCAGGACCAGAGGCTCCAATGAGAGCATTCATCGCCATGGCATTCCTCACCGGATGACCGAGGTTGAGGTCAAAAGCGAGGGGATGATTATTAATGAACAAATACACAGAAACAAGGAAGGAGGCGCCGATGAAACTGCTGACAGAAGTGAGTTTGATAGCGCTGCTCTGCTTTGCGCTCATTCCCTGCGCGGCAAAGGCAGAAGGTGATCTTACGAAACAGCAGCCGGTCGAGATCAAAGTTCAGTTGGGCGACGAAAAGGACTCCCTCACCTTCACGCCGAAGACGTTAGATTTCGTGACCGGGAGGCTGTACAAGCTTGTGCTATCCAACCCGAGCCCCCAGGCTCATTACTTCTCCTCTGAAGGGCTGGCAGGCGCCGTGTTTACGCGCAAGGTTCAGGTGAACGGCAGGGACGGCAAGCCAATTGCCGAGGTGAAAGGAATGCTGAGGGAGATCGAGGTCTATCCCCAGGGCACGGTTGAATGGTGGTTTGTCCCGGTGAAGACTGGTGAATTTAATGACCTCAAATGCACGATTGCCGGCCATACAGAAAGGGGGATGGTGGGCAGGATTGTCATCAAGTAAGCCAGATCCGCTGCTCAAAACATGATTCGCTGGTTTTTATAACACAAACAGTTTCAGGATGTACGCCAGATAGAAGAGCCCGCCGAGCATGAGGGCCCATGAGGGGAGTTTCTTCCTCGTTGTTATCGTCAGTAGTATAATCACAGCCATGGATGCTGAAAAGATAATGTTGAGCTTTTCTGTGTTGCCGAGGTTCCAG
>JBLNHB010000346.1:0-2540 GCA_050268805.1 bacterium
CTCGATTCAAGAACTATCCAAAGGTCGTCGGAGGCCGCTACGGTCTCGGGTCAAAGGACTTCACCCCTGCCATGGTAAAGGCGGTATTCGATAACCTCTCGGAGACGCTTCCCAAGAACCATTTTACCATCGGCATTCACGATGACGTCACCGGATCGAGCCTTGAGTATGATGAGACCTTCCAGATAGAAGGAAAAGGCGTTTTCAGGGCGCTCTTCTATGGATTGGGAGCAGACGGGACAGTGGGTGCCAACAAGAACACGATCAAGATCATCGGCACAGAAACGGACAATTATGCCCAGGGCTACTTTGTCTATGATTCGAAAAAGTCCGGCGCGATCACCATATCCCATCTCCGGTTCGGAAAGGATCAGATAAAGAATCCCTATCTGGTCCCCCGTGCGAATTTCATCGCCTGCCACAACCCCTCATTCCTCGAGAAGTACGACATGCTCTCGAAAGCGGATGAGGGAGCGGTCTTTTTGCTCACCACTTCCCGTCCGAAAGAAACAGTATGGGATACCCTCCCCCGTGAAGTTCAGGATCACCTGATCTCCAGGAAGATGAAGTTCTATATTATCGATGCCCTGTCTCTTGCCGAGGAACTGGGTTTGGGGAGCAGGATCAATATGATCATGCAGACCGCGTTCTTCGTGATCTCAGGCATCATACCGAAGGAGGAGGCGAGTGAGGCCATAAAGGCAGAGATCAAGAAGACCTATGGCAGGAAGGGCGAGGAAGTGGTGAAGATGAACTATGCGGCGGTCGACAATGCCCTCCGGAATATCGTGGAAGTTCCCGTGCCTGACAGGGCCACGAGCACGATCAGGATGCGGCCTCCTGTTCCCGAAGATGCTCCGGAATTCGTAAAGAAGGTAACGGCGAGGATGATCGAAGGAAAGGGAGATTCCCTTCCTGTCTCTGCCATGCCTCCTGACGGCACATGGCCCACCGCCACAACCCAATACGAGAAGCGAAATATCGGGGTCCATATCCCTATCTGGGAGCCGGATATCTGCATTCAGTGCGGGCAGTGCTCGTTTGTCTGCCCCCATGCGACCATCAGGATCAAATCCTATGATCCGGCGTTTCTCAAGAATGCTCCGGCAGGGTTTAAATCCATCGACGCCACAGGCAAGGAGCTCAAGGGCCTCAAATTTACCGTCCAGGTTGCTCCGGAAGACTGCACTGGATGCGGTTCGTGTGTATATATGTGTCCGGCATTCAAGAAGGATGCTGAGGGGAAAAAAATTCCCGGCTTCAAGGCGATCAATATGAGGCTCCAGGAGCCGCTCCGGAATCAGGAAGCAGAGAATTACCGATTTTTCCTCAGCCTTCCGGAGACAGACCCCGCACGCTTTGCTGTCTCGTCTGTGAAGGGAAGCCAGCTCATGAAGCCCCTGTTCGAGTACCATGGCGCGTGCGCCGGGTGCGGTGAAACTCCCTATATTAAACTCCTGACCCAGCTCTTCGGTGACCGGCTCCTGATCGCAAACTCCACGGGCTGCTCTTCCATTTACGGCGGGAACCTGCCCACAACGCCCTATGCCAAGAGGCCGGACGGAAGAGGCCCTGCATGGGCGAACTCCCTCTTTGAGGACAATGCCGAGTTCGGATTGGGAATGAGGCAGACCATGGATAAATTCAATGCCCAGGCGCTGGAGCTGATCGAGAGGCTCTCCTCAATGTCCTCATATTCCGGGGCAAGAGAACTCTTCGATGCGATAAAGAACGCGGATCAATCAACAGGGAGAGGTATTGATGAGCAGAGAGCGCGTGTCGAGGAACTGAAGAAACTCATCTCAAAAGACAACACGGCCGAGGCCGGGAATCTCCTTTCCCTCGCTGACTATCTCGTATCAAAGACCGTATGGGCAGTCGGAGGAGACGGATGGGCCTATGACATCGGGTACGGCGGCCTCGATCATGTCCTCGCGTCAGGAGAGAATATCAATGTCCTGATCCTCGATACCGAGGTCTATTCCAATACCGGCGGACAGATGTCGAAGTCCACGCCCCTGGCTGCCATGGCACAATTTGCAGCCGGCGGAAAGAGAACGCCGAAGAAGAGCATCGGCGCGATCATGACTACCTACGGCACTATCTACATCGCGCAGGTGGCCTTTGGCGCGAATCCCGCTCAAACGGTGAAGGCCTTCATCGAGGCAGAGGCGTACCAGGGACCCTCTCTCATTATCGCCTATTCAACGTGCATTGCTCAGGGCATCGATATGTCCAGAGGAATCGAGGAGCAGAAGAAGGCAGTTGCCTGCGGCCACTGGCCGCTCTACCGCTATAACCCGGAGCTCGAGACTTCGGGGAAACCGCCCCTCGTTATCGACAGCAAAGAGCCCACCATATCCTTCGAGGAATACGCCTATAATGAAAACCGCTACCGTGCTCTGAAGATAAGCGACCCTGAACTCGCCGCCTCCCTCATGAACAAGGCAGAGGCGGACGTGAAGAGGAGATGGCGCTATCTCAAGCACCTCGCCCAGTGGAAGCCGGAGGAGTAGCTCTGCAGGAGAAGTTTTTTCATT
>JBLNHB010000347.1:0-5122 GCA_050268805.1 bacterium
CGCATCCCTGACCTATGTCGGGCAAGGATCTGCCTAATCACTGTGTCGAGAATCAGAATATCAATCCACCATCGTGGAGAATTATTCCCTGCCCACTCAATAGGGAAACGGTAGTGGAACCATCTGTTCATGGGCACCAACTTCATTATTCTATAAACTATCCAGCAACGACAAGACTGATTGGCCAACAAGCTCTATGAGAAGTGCTTCAGCTAATGGTTCGCATGCCGAACCTCTGCCAGCCTGAATTTGATTCTTATCAATAAAGAACCCGTTGCATTTCCCACACCTGCTTAGTGACAATTTACCGACCTTGCCGCAGATCAGTTTTTCCTGTTTGCATTTAGGGCAGAACTCTTCCAAGTCACAGTCAAGAGGTGCAAAGCGTGATAGTAGCGAAATTTGATCCTTACCAGTTTTCAATTTTGCAGACAGGTAATTTTCAAGTTCGCCCGCATCAAACCAAAATGTGCCGCAGGGTATGCACTCATCTATGGTGATACCGTGAACCACAGATTCAGTAAGTTCATTTTTGCAGTTTGGGCAGTCCATATCTCTATTGCCTAGCTAAAATTTTTCTCAAATCACCGTATCAGCTGGTTCATCTGGAAGAGCGGAAGGAGGACGGCGAAGACAATGAACCCGACGATGACGCCCATGAAGACGGTCATCGAGGGCTCGAGGAGCGCGAGCATGGTGTGCACCTTTTTCGAGAAATCCTCCTCATAGGCGTCCGCGGCCCTGCCGAGGAGCTCGGGAAGCTTCCCGGTCTTCTCACCCGTCGCGATCATCTGCCTGAGCACCGGCGGGAGGGTCGTGAGCGATGCCGCGACGCCGGTCCCTTCGGTGATCTTCTTTGACGCCTCGGACAACATGTTCCTCAGTACCGCATTCCCCGTGGATTTCGCGGCGAGATCGAGCGATTTCAAAAGAGGTATCCCGCCGGAGAGGAGAAACCCGAAGATCCGGGTAAAACGGGCGATGAGGAGGGTTCTCAGGACCGGAATCCTGAGCAGCACGGCATCGAATCTCTCGGGATTCGCCCTCTTCATCTTCCTGAAGACCGCATAGGCGCCGAGAGCGACGGCGATCATGAGCCACCAGTATGAGTGGAAGAGCGTACTGATCAGAATCAGCGCCCTCGTGACAAGCGGGAGAGACGTCTTCGCGTTCTCGAAGATAACCACGATTTTCGGGACCACAAAGGTGAAGACAAAGGAGAGGACGATGATACCGATCGAGAACATGAAGAGCGGATAGATCATCGCATGGGAAACCTTCGAACGGATCGCGATCTCCTTTTCGAGGAAATCGGCAAGCTTCATCAGAACGTCATCGAGCATCCCGCCGGTTTCGCCGGCCTGAACCATCCTGATATAGAATTCGGGGAAGACATCCCTGTGCTCCTCCATGGCCCGCGAGAGACTCGATCCCGACGCAAGGGAATCCCACAGATCGATGAGGAGTGTCCGCCAGTGACCGGTGTTCTCCTCGCCGAGCGATCTCAGGGCCTCGTTCAGCGGAACACCCGCAGCAAGCAGGATCGAAAGCTGGCGCGTGACCTGGGAGAGCCGCGACGCCCTGTCCCTGAAAAAAAACCTGCCCTTCCCCGAGGGAGCGAGAGCATGGACGTCCTTTGCCAGGACGCCGTCCTGCCTGAGCCTGAGGATTGCGTCCTTGATCCCGTCGGCTTCGATCGTCCCCTTCCGCTCGGAGCCGTCGCTGCCGTAGCCGATGAATTTAAATATCGGCATAATCCTTCTGCGTCACCCTCAGGACCTCGCCGATCGTGGTTGTCCCCTCCTGGACTTTCTGGAGGCCATCCATACGGAGGGTCACCATGCCGTTTTTCGCCGCGGCCTCCTTGATGGTGTTTGCGTCCGCTTTCCGGGCGATCATCGCCCTGATCTCGGTGTCGATGACCATGAGCTCGAAAATTCCGGTCCTCCCGAGGAATCCGGTCTCCTTGCACTTGACGCAGCCCGTTCCCCTGAAGAGTTTCCCCGACGGGCTCGTGAAATAGCCCTTCTCACTCTCATCGATCGGATACTCGCTCTTGCATGATGGGCAGACCACCCGCACGAGCCGCTGGGCGAGAACGCCGAGGAGCGAAGAGGCCACGAGGAACGGTTCCACTCCCATGTCGAGGAGCCGGGTGACCGCTGAGGCCGCGTCGTTCGTATGGAGGGTGCTCAGGACGAGATGGCCGGTCAACGATGCATGGATGGCGATCTCTGCGGTCTCCATATCCCGTATCTCGCCGACCATGATCACGTCAGGGTCCTGCCTGAGGATAGACCTGAGGCCGGCCGCGAAGGTGAGGCCTATGGCGGGATTCACCTGGATCTGGCCGATGCCCCGCAGCTGGTACTCCACCGGGTCCTCAACGGTGATGATGTTCTTCTCCACGGTATAGATGCTGTTCAGCGCGGCGTAGAGCGTGGTCGTCTTCCCGCTCCCGGTAGGCCCGGTGACGAGCACAATTCCGTTCGGCTTCGAGAGGAGCTCGTTGAATGCCTGTTTCCGTTCTGCGCTGAATCCGAGGTCAGAAAGACTGATGACGCCCTGCCTCCTATCGAGGAGCCGCAGCACCGCCCGCTCGCCGAACACCGTCGGAATGACCGAAACACGGATGTCCACATCTCTGCCGCCGACGAGGATCTTGATCCTGCCGTCCTGGGGGAGCCGTTTCTCTGCGATATCGAGATTGGCCATTATCTTGATCCTGCTGATGAGCGCGTCCTGGATGATCTTGGGCGGCCTGATGACCGTGTTGAGGATCCCGTCGACTCTCATCCTCACATCGAGTTCGGTCTCGTAGGGCTCGATATGGATGTCGCTTGCCCGCTCCTTCACCGCCTGCTGGAGGAGCGCGTTCAGGAGCCTGATGATCGGCGCGTCCTCGGTCAGCTCGAGGAGGTCCTTCGGCGCCTCAAATTCATTGGCGACCGAGGAGAGGTCCTCTCCCGCTATGTTCTGCATCACTTCTTCCGCAGATCCGATCTGGCTGTAAAACCGGTTGATCGACTCAACGAGCACCGCGCGGTCGACCATGAGGGGCCTGGGGAGGAGGGTGAATTTTTCTGCGAGCTCTCTGAGCGCGAAGATGCCGTTCTCGTCTGCAACAGCCGCCTTGAGGTGGCCGTCTTCGATCCTCATGGGCAGGAGCAGGTTTTCCCTGCAGAAGACCATCGGAATTTCCTTGAGGAGGGAGAGTTCTACATCGTCATCATGGATCGTACTAAAATCCTTCATGTACGTCTGGCGCCTCGTCGTCGGTCTCTCCGCCGGCAGGAGGTGCGGAGCTGAAAAGATCCGTCTGGTTTCCGAACATCAACTGGTAGTTCGGCTCGACATGCTGGATTTCCTTCATGGATGAGAATTTCTTGACACTCTTTTGGACATCGCTGTCCGGAGGCAATCCTATGATGTAGAGGTCGAATTTTTCGATGTGGTTCAGCACGACCGCCTGCTGCTCTTTTAAGATCCGGTCCCGTTCCTCGGGCGACACACCGGATTTGAACCGCACCAGGAGCTGATCCTGCATATACAGATTCTGCGACCGCGAGTATTCCAGATCCTTCTTCCGGGTGAGATTGGAGAGATCCCTTGCGTCGCGAATGATGTGCGGCGTGAGAAAGACGAAGAGGTTGGTCTTGTCCTTTTTCTTCGTCGAATACTTGAAGAGCCAGCCGAGGACCGGGATGTCGCCGAGCAGAGGGATCTTGGTGACATTCTCTTCGAGCCTGTCCTGCATGAGGCCTCCGATGACAACGGTCTGAGCATCCTTGACCACCACGGTCGTCTTGGTCGACCGTTTCGTGGTCGTCGGTCCCACGCTGACCAAGATTACCGTTGAATCCTCTTTCACCGCCGAGATCTCCTGGTAGAGATCGAGGATCACGTAATCACCCTCGGCGATCTGGGGAGTGATCTTCAGCTTGACGCCCACATCCTGGCGTTCGACATTGCTCAGGATCGCACCCGCAGTGGTCGGGGTCGTTTCCCGGGTGGTGATGAAGGGGACATTTTCGCCAACCATGATCTCCGCCTCCTGGTTGTCCGAGGTCAGAATCTGAGGTGTCGAAAGTACATTCACCACTCCATTGAATACCTGAAGGCTGAACAAAGCGGAAAATCCCGGAACACTTAGGTCTGAGGTCGTCACGGTCCCGTCCGCGTTGATTGTGGAAAAGGGAACCTTGAGGAAATTTCCCATCCCGCCGATCGTGTATCCGGCAAGTCCCTGCACGATCCCCTGCATGGTGGACTGGTCCATGACTCCCAGCCCGGTGACGAAGACCGGCTCATCGTTGCTCTCCGCGATGTAGCGCCACTTGGCGCCGAGATCGAGGAGATCGTTGATCGAGGCCTCGACGATCATCGCCTCCACATAGACCTGTTTTTTCTTCCGGTCGAGCTTCTTGATGATGGACTGGAGATTCCGGTGCTCAGAAGGCGACGCGATAACGACGATCGAGTTTGTGGACTTATCAGGGGTCACGATGATGCCCTGATCTCTCCGGACGTCCTGCTGGGCCTTCGGCTGCTGACCTCTGGCTTCTTCGACTCCCTTGATCACTCCCTGGAGCACTTTCGCCACATCCTCCGCGTCGGCATACTCCAGGAAATAGACATTGATCCTTCCCTGGGTATCCTCGGAGGGAACATCGAGCAGGGATATGAGCCGCTTGAGCGGCTCACGGACCTCCTTGGGGCCGAAGAGGAGAACGGCATTCAGCCTGGTGTCGGCAACAACCCTCCCGGAAACCGCCCCTCCGGGCCTCGCCTGCTGACCAACCGCAGGCTGGTTCCCCTCGTTGATCATCTTCGCGACCTCATCCGCCGCGGCATATTTCAGGAAGATGAGCTCCGGCGCGTCGGCAGTTGAGGGCTGGTCGATGATGTCGATGATTGCGAGCATCTTCTCAATATTGAGGCCCGAGTCGATGAGGAGGACCAGGTTGCCCGGTCCGAATGACGAGATGTGGCCGTCCTTCGAGATGACCGGCTTCAGGAATGTCACCGCCTCGTCGGCGGATATGTATTTCAACTGGATGAGACGGACGATATAACTCTCGTTCACGAGCTCGCCGGTGTCCTTGATCGAGAGCCCCTTCTG
>JBLNHB010000348.1:0-3912 GCA_050268805.1 bacterium
TTCCTCAAGATGCCCGACCCGAACGTGCCGTTCTGGACCCGCGGCTGGACCACCACCCTTAACATCTACTCGCAGGTCGGCCTGGTGACCCTGGTCGGGCTGGTCTCGAAGAACGGCATCCTGATCGTCGAGTTCGCCAACAAGCTCCAGCTCCAGGGCCTTACCAAGCTCGACGCGGTACGCGAAGCAGCCAAGATCCGCCTCAGACCGATCCTGATGACAACCGCCGCCACCATCGCCGGCCACTTTCCACTGACCCTCGTCTCGGGCGCTGGCGCCGCTGCACGTAACTCCATCGGCATCGTCCTTGTGGGGGGACTGTTCATCGGTACGCTCTTCACCCTCTTTGTCGTCCCCTCCATCTACATGCTCGTGGCCCGTGACCACAGCAGGGACCGCGAGCGCGATGCAGACATCCCGCAGGAGACCTTAATCACCGGATGACGGCAGCCCGAATATTTTAATGGTATACTTTTACATACCCGGTTCTTGACACGGAGGCTTTTAATAAGCTTCGTAAAAAAAATACAGAAGGAGTGCCCTGTATGACCAGAAACTTGTTTTCCCGAATTTTCTTTGCCCTGGTGCTGATTGTCGCTTTTGCAGGCTGTACCAAGAAGGACACTCAGGTTGTGGAGTTGAAACAATATCCAGTAGACTCGCTGACTGGTATCATCACGCAGGATGGTGTATCCTTCGACAAGCAGATTACTGCCGACGGAAACGGCTCTCTCAAGATTACGGCCGCTCAGCCGGTTACTTTCATGCTGTATGAGACCGGCGATATCGATATCGAAAATGCCCGTCTCACCTACCGGGCAAAACTGAAAACAGAAAACCTCGAAGGCAAAGCATACATCGAGATGTGGTGCCGTTTCCCCAGCAAAGGCGAGTTTTTCTCCCGGGCACTCCAGTCTCCTGTCTCGGGGACAATCGACTGGTCAAGCCAGGAGACCCCCTTCTTTCTCCAGAAGGGCGAGAACCCCGACAACGTAAAACTGAATCTGGTAATCGATGGGAAAGGAAGCGTCTGGATCGATGATATCCGGCTCGTCAGAGGCCCCCTGAAGTAACCGGTCCAATCAGCGGTAAGCCCGATGATCGGAACAAAACATGAGCCGATAGTCCTCCTGACGGCTCTGATCGCCTGTCTCATCATCTCAGGATGGAGTCCCTTTGACCGGCTCACCTGGCTGCTCGAGGTTTTCCCGATCCTCATCGGCGCTCCGCTCCTCATCGCAACCTATAAACGCTTTCCCCTGACATCGCTCCTCTACCGTCTGCTCTTCATCCATTCCCTTGTCCTCACGCTCGGGGCCCACTATACGTATGCCCGTGTTCCCATCGGATACTGGCTGCAGGACATCTTCAGCCTGACAAGGAACCACTACGACCGCATCGGCCATCTTGCCCAAGGGTTCTTTCCGGCAATCCTCGCCCGAGAGATCCTTCTCAGGCGGTCACCGCTGGTGCCGGGGAAATGGCTCTTCTTCCTCGTTGTCTGTGTATGCCTCGCCTTCAGCGCCCTTTATGAGATGCTCGAATGGTGGACGGCGATCATGAGCGGCGAGGCTGCTGTCGCGTTTCTCGCCACCCAGGGAGATGTCTGGGATACACAGTGGGATATGTTTCTTGCGCTCATCGGGTCGCTGGCCGCGCAGATCATGTTTGCCTCATCCCACAACCGCTCGATCGCTCGGATTGATCCTCGAGCTGAGTGTAAAATGCCGGCGTCCAGCCCCTCCTGTCCTCCTGCCTCCTGATTTTGATACAATTGCTTTATCATGAATTCATGGGAGGAGAGACGCCTGTGCGGGAAATGATCATCATCGGAGGCGGAATCAGCGGCCTCGGCTTTTAGATGAAAACGACCGTACGATGTGCCTGGGCTGAGTCGGACCCCCTCTATCAGTCTTACCATGACAACGAATGGGGGGTGCCGCTCCATGATGACCGGAGGCTTTTCGAGCTTCTCATCCTCGAAGGGATGCAGGCCGGCCTTAGCTGGATCACTATCCTCAGGAAACGGAAGAATTTCAGGACGGCATTCAACCAATTCGATCCAAATATGATTGCCCATTACAATGAGCGCTCGATCAAAGCCCTTCTTTCCAATGAGGGCATCATCAGGAATCGCCTCAAGATCAAAGCCGCTGTCCGGAATGCACAAGCATTCCTCGAGGTCCAAAAGGAGTTTGGAAGCTTTGATACGTATATCTGGGGTTTCGTAAACGGAAAGCAAAAGAAAAATGCCTGGAAACACCTGAAGGAGATTCCCGCGCGTACAGAAATTTCTGACGCCATGAGCAAGGATCTCAGGAAACGCGGGTTCTCGTTCGTCGGCTCCACCATCTGCTATGCTTTCATGCAGGCGGCCGGTCTCGTCATTGACCATGTCACAGCCTGCTTCCGCTTCAGAGAAGCAGCTAAGATAAGATAGCTCTTTCTCCTTGAAGCCTCTTTGAAAACACAGTATTCTCTATACTTAATCCCTCTTGCGTCAAAAAATTGATTCAGCCCCAGTCAAATGACATTCCTTGACAAATAATGAGCAACCCACATGTCATTAACTAAAAAAAATCATTTAAAATCGAGGGATTGATTATTTTTCTCCATTTATAAATTGGCACTATAATTGCTTTATCTATAATTAATTTGTATGACTAAGAATTACAAATCAGTGAAGGGTTAGGACAAGCTGAAATGGCACCAATAAAAAAAGTCACTAGCTCTATGAACAGACCGCTCTTCAGGCATACAGGCAATAGGAGCTTTTTTTATCATGAAGCGTAAGATCGTTCTCTCATTGCTCGCACTCTTTTTCGTCTTCGCCACCGGCGCGGCGACAGCGATCTTTTATATTACCAATACCACCCAGAATCTCAACCGTCTTATTCAGCTCCACCAGATAGAGCATCTGCGCCAGAATCTCATCATATCGATCCAGACAGCGCAGTCCGACCTCTATACCCTCAATACCGCGCTCGGCAGCAAGCTCGACTCCATCGTCAGCCACATGTCCACCCTCAAGGAGACTGCCGGGGAATGCTCGGGCTGTCATCACAGTCCCGCTCTTGTCGAAAGACTCACCCGTGTCCAATCACTCATCCTTGACTACGAAACTTCCCTGAGCTCCTACATCACTGCCCTGGCCACAACCAACCGTCTTGAAAAAATAAAATTTGAGGCAGCCGCGACCGGGAATGAGATCCTCATGATGACCGAAGATATGTCGATTCAGGCAAGCAGGAAGCTTGAATCCATGACGAGCGCTGCCATGAAAAAGATCAACAGCGCGAGGACGGTTCTCTATATAACCATTTTCCTGACCTGCATTGCCGGGATGATCATTGCCGTCCACCTCAAGACTTCCATTACGACACCAATCGCCAAGCTCGTCGATGCGACACGGGCGATCACGTCCGGAGATCTCGGCTATACGATCCCCTACACGGATAAAACAGAATTCGGAGAACTTGCTTCACGGTTCAATACCATGAGCTCGGCTTTGAAGAGCGGCTATGAGACGCTCGAGAAGGAAATTGCGGACCGCATGAGAACGGAAGCGGCATTGGTGAAATCCGAACAATTCCTCAGCACGGTCTTCAACAGCATCCTCGATCCCTTCTGCATCATCGACAGCACCTTTACGATCGTGAAGGTGAACGACGCATACGCGCAGCTCAAGAACAGGAGAGCAGAAGACCTCATCGGAAAAACCTGCTTCGAAACGCTCCTCAATCGGGAGATAATCTGCGATGACTGCGTGGTGCAAAGGACGTTTTTCCTCTCTGAAGCGGCTTCGAAGCGCAAGCTGATTTCGTCTCCGGACGGAACAAAGACATGGATCGAGATCTATACCTACCCGATCATGGACCAGCAAGGGGTTGTTACCCATGTGATCGAGTATAC
>JBLNHB010000349.1:0-8409 GCA_050268805.1 bacterium
GGTAGACCACCACGTCGATAGGCTGGAGGTGTACGCACAGTAATGTGTTCAGCTGACCAGTACTAATAGACCGTGTGCCTTGTACCACCTTTCCTTCCTCTTCTGTTGTCAAGGCAAAAAAAATGTGAGATAATACGAAGGGATACAAATCCCTTTGTTTTTTATTGAGAGCAGTCGCAAGGAGCCTGCAGAATCGATGAGAGAAAAAGATATCTTCGAAGAGATTATCAACATAGGGAAGAAGCGGGGCGTTCTCACCTATGATGAAATAAACGATGCGCTTCCCTCAGAGTTCTTCTCCCCTGATGAGCTTGAAGACCTGATGGACCTCCTCCAGGACATGGGAGTGAAAGTCGTGGACATGGAAGGCGTGGAGAAGGGCGAGGAGGTGGTTGAGGAAGAGGTCGAAGAATATGAAAAGACCGAGGACCTCGTTCAGGCCTATTTTCATTCCATGGGTGATATTTCCATCTTGACCAAGGACGAGGAGACTGAGCTCGCGAAGAGCCTTGAAGAGGGCAGGGACATCATCAACGGCATCCTCCTGAAGCTTCCCATGTTTAAGCGGTTTGAAACGGCACTCGAGGGTGAAGAGGACATGTTCACTGAAGACGAGAGGGCCGATGAGGCGCTCCGATTGACGCTCGAGCGGTTTGAGGAACTCATGCTCACCGTGGCCGAGAGAGAGAAAAAGCTCGGGAAGTATCTGTCCCTGAAAGAGATCAAGAAGGCGATCAAGGACAAGGGAAAGAAGGGCATCAATACAAAAAGGCTTGAGAATATCGCTTCCGAGATCCAGGAAGAGCAAAAACGGGTTGAAGAAGAGATTGGGAAAAAGTACGAGGACCTCGAGGAACTCTGGGACCGGGTCTCAAAGGCCAAGGAACTTGTCATGACGGCGAAGAACGAGCTGATTACCCGGAATCTTCGGCTCGTGGTGAATATCGCGAAAAATTATGTGGGCAGGGGGCTGCCGCTCCTCGATCTCATTCAGGAAGGAAACATCGGCCTCATGAAGGCGGTGGACAAATTCAAGTATGAGAAGGGCTTCAAGTTCAGTACTTATGCCACCTGGTGGATACGGCAGGCTATCACGAGAGCCTTGATTGACCAGACAAAAACGATCAGGGTTCCTGTCCACATGATGGAGTTCTATAACAGGGTGACCAAGGCTTCGCGGGAGCTGACCCAGGTGCTCGGGAGAGAGCCTTCCAATGAGGAGATTGCAAAAAAGCTCGATGTCCCGACCCGGAAGGTCGAGGAGGTATTCCGTGCGATTCAGGACCCCATCGCTCTCCAGACACCGGTTGGGGATGAGGATACTGAGCTTGAGGATTTTATCGGTGACAAGAGCAGCCCGACTCCTTTTTCCGATGCCCAGAGAATCGAGTCCTCAGAATATATCCAGAGAGTATTAAGGACCCTCACCCCCAAGGAAGAAAAGGTCATCAAGATGCGGTTCGGCATCGGGATGGACCGGGATCATACCCTGGAAGAGGTTGGAAGGCATCTCTCGATAACCCGGGAACGGGTGCGTCAGATTGAAGCAAAGGCGCTGAGGAAACTCAAACACCCGAGCCGGCTGAAGGCCCTCAAGATCCTTACTTCTTAAAGCAGGATGACACGTTCTCAGAACGTGTCTCCCCGTTGAATCACATTCCTGCTCCCCGTGACATATGCCGTCGCTGTTTTTTCTTTCGTCAGAAGAACGATCATCTTTCCGCGCTTCACGAAGGGGAATTTTCCTGACATGATCGTGAAAACGTCACCTTGCTGAACCCCGTCAATGCTTCCCTTATCGATGTAGATGATGTCTCCCTCCGCGTTCAACACCCTTCTGTCCCTGGTCTCGACAATCATGCCTTTTATATCAGGCGTGCGGGGCTCAGCAGTTATGACAGGAGGTTCTATTTCAAAGTAGTCCTGGAGATAATCGCCGTATCCGGGTTCGGCAATGGTATCGAGGAATGAACTGGTGATTACAGCTTTTGTATATCCGGATTCCTCTCCAACAATTTCGGCGATGCCGGTTATCTCGACGAGATATCCCACAAAGCCTCCCTTCGGGTGTTTCACCTTTTTCGCAGGGTTCCGGAATATGTAAAACTTCCGCCCCGGTGTTGTATCTCCTTTCACCTGAATGTAGATTTCATCACCTTCACCGACGATGGCTCTTTGTGTTGGCGCACCCTTGATTGAGCCAACGGATGGAATATCAGGGGAAATGTACCCGCACAATATTACCAGCTGCTTGTCGAAGAGGTATCTCTTTTCAGCGGGCATCTCTTCTGCGACTTCGGGTACAGCCTCCTTCTCTTCGACAGGAGGAGTTTCCTTGGCTGCCGGAATTTCCTCAGCAGGCTCCTTGGGCGCTGGTGCGGGCTCGGGAGCTTCGAGCTTTACCTGCCGTTGCAGGAGGTAAATCGGTATGCGTATATGTTGAGCAGGATAGATCAGATCAGGATTCTTGATTTCGGGATTTTCCTTCCAGATATTCGGCCAGAGAAAATAGTCGTTCAGTTCAGCCTGGGATATGTCCCAGAGGGTATCACCTTTCTTGACCTCATAATCTTTATACTGGAGATCCAGTCCAAAGCCGAAACTCGCCGTGAGAGCTATGAAAGTTATAAAAAAGAATCCCATGAATAGATTTTTTCGCATACCCTGTCTGCTCCTTTCCTCCATACTATATTAAAGATAGCTAAGTTAATGAATTATGTCAATATATTTTATCGGCTTTTCTAAAGTAAATATTGAGGGAAGGTTCCTTGACACGATTCGCAAAGGTGTGGTATCGTTTTTTAAACCATGAAGGTTTTGCAATTGTAACAGAGCAATTTTCTCTGCAACAAGGTGCGCTCTGTCAAGGGAGCGCACTGTGGAAAGTCAGAAGACAGAAGGCCATGAAGGCTAATCCCGGAAGGGAAGAGCTTTCATGGCTTTTTTATTTGATGGTTTAACTCTCCGGAATTTTTACTGACAAGAAGGCGGGGCATATCGATGAATACTGGGGAGAAACAAAATGCATATGACTGATGCACTCCTGTCTCCGGCTGTCGGTGGCGGGTTCTGGGCAGCGGCAATTGCCGCCATCTCGTATTCGGCAAGGCATCTGAGGAAGCAGATCGATGACAAGCTCATTCCTCTCATGGGCGTTCTCGGGGCTTTTGTTTTTGCCGCCCAGATGATCAATTTCGCCATTCCAGGCACCGGGTCGAGCGGCCACATCGGGGGAGGAATGCTCCTCGCCATACTCCTCGGTCCCTCTGCGTCCTTCATTGTCGTTGCTTCAATTCTGACGGTACAGGGTCTCTTCTTTGCCGATGGAGGCCTGCTTGCCCTCGGATGCAATATCTGGAACCTCGGCGTGTATCCCTGCTTTATTGCCTATCCTCTCGTTTTCAGACCGGTTGCGGGGATTGCTCCCTCAGCGAAGAGGATTGCGGTGGCATCAGTGCTGAGTGTTGTGGCGGCGCTCCAGCTCGGGGCATTCTCTGTTGTGCTCCAGACAAGGCTCTCCGGCATTTCAGATCTGCCGTTCAACTCATTCCTCCTGCTCATGCAGCCTATACATCTCGCTATCGGCGTTGTCGAGGGCATTGTCACTGCAGGAGTGGTGAATTACGTGAGGGCGCTGCAGCCTGAAGCGGTTGACGCTTCAAGCAGTGCGCGGCAGCGGCTTTCGTATAAAAAGGTGTTGCTGGCGGCAGCCCTTCTTGCTGTGATAACCGGCGGTGTCCTTTCATGGTTCGCTTCGACACGGCCCGATGGGCTCCAGTGGTCGATTGAGCGGATCACCGGCGCGGGCGAATTGGCTGGAAGGGCGAATGAAGTTACGCGGCGGGCTGGTGAAATTCAGGAAACAACATCACTCTTTCCTGGTTACCGTTTTCCTGGCCAGAGCGAAGCGGTAGCGAAAGAAACGGCAGAACAATGGCCTACTGTGAATGCCGGAACATCCCTTGCCGGTCTCATCGGGGGAAGTACAGTCTTTGGATTCGTCATGATGCTGGGATTCGGGATCAGGGCCTACCGGAAGATGAGGGAACGGCGTCAGGGCTTGGAGAATTCATGAGATTTCAGGATGCTTATTTCAATATCGGATATCTCGACACGCTCTCATATGGAAATACTTTTGTTCACCGTCTCGATCCGAGGATAAAGCTCATTGTCTCCTTGACGTTTATTCTTGTCGTGGTATCATTCCCGAAATATGCGCTGACCGGTCTCTTGCCCTTTGCTCTCTATCCGATATTCCTCTTCGCTGCCGGAGATATCCCGGTCAAGCCGGTGATCAGGAAAATTGTGCTCCTCTCCCCCTTCATCATTCTCGTCGGCATAGGGAATCCGCTCATCGATACCGGCGTGCAATTCCGAATGGGCGCATGGGGGGTCTCAGGCGGCTGGATTTCCTTTCTCTCGATCGTCATCAAATTCATCCTGACGACGAGTGTCGCCTTCCTTCTCATCGCGACATCTTCATTCATCGGTATCTGCGAAGGGCTCCAGAGGCTCAGAGTATCGGATGTTTTCGTCATCCAGATGCTCTTTCTCTACCGGTATCTCTTTGTTCTCCTGGAAGAGGCATTTTCGATGATGAGGGCGAGAGAAGCGCGATCATTCGGGAACAAAGGCTATGGCATCAAGCCGTTTATCAATCTCGTGTCGGTGCTCCTCGTGAGGACCCTCCAGAAGGCGGAGCGCATCCATGGCGCCATGGTCTCAAGGGGATTCCAGGGGAGAATCACGACAGCGAGGACAAGGAGCATAACGTTTCCTGATCTAGCATTCTTAGTAACAGCACTTGCTGTTTTTGCGGTTCTCAGATTCTATGACCTTCCCCGGGCAGTGGGAACATTTCTCATGGAGGTGCTGCAATGAGCCACCATATCATCGAGCTAAAAAACGTGATGTTTCATTATCCCGACGGAACGCCGGCATTGAACGGGGTTTCGTTCCGGATCCTCCACGGGGAGTCTGTGGGCATCGTGGGGCCGAACGGCGCGGGAAAGACGACCCTCATCATGCAGCTGAACGGACAGATGCTCCCCTCATCGGGAGATGTTCTCATCGGAGAGGTCCCCCTCACGAAGAGTACCCGCCAGGAGGTCCGCAGAAAAGTCGGCGTCGTGTTCCAGAATCCCGATGAGCAGCTCTTCATGCCGACAGTCTACGACGATGTTGCATTCGGCCCGGTGAACCTCGGCCTTTCGGGGGATGCTGTGCGGGAGCGGGTCATGGGCTCTCTCCGCGAGGTCGGGTTCGAACACCTCGCCCACCGGCCGCCGCACCGTCTCTCCGGAGGGCAGAAAAAGGCGGTGGCGATTGCGGGAGTGATCGCCATGGATCCCGCCATCCTCGTTATGGACGAGCCGAGTGCAAACCTTGACCCGAAATCGAGAAGACACCTCATCGGAATATTAAACACCTTCAAGCACACGAAGATCATCGCTTCCCATGATCTGGACCTCATTCTCGATGTGTGCGAACGGTGCGTCGTATTGAACAACGGCATCATCCATGCCGACGGCGCCAGCAGGGACATCTTATTCGACGAAGACCTCATGCGCAGGAACGATCTCGAACTGCCGGTCTCGGCGAAATTCAACAGACGCAGGATTCAGGGTACCTGATACCTGAGAGTCAAGAATCAAGGAGGACCAGATGGATGATATCGAAAAACTCAGACACCTCGTATCTCACTGGCAGGAGCATAATCAGGAGCATGCCAGAACATACCGGGAGTGGGCGGACAGGATGGAAAAGGCTGGGGAAGTTGGTGCGGGAGACATTTTGCTCCGGATAGCGGACAAGGCGGAAGAGCTCGAAAAAGATTTTAAAGATCTCGCTTCCGCGCTCCGTTAATCCACATTATCATGCTGCTGTAAGCCCGGGCGTATGAATGATGAAAGTTAGCTCAGTTCAAGGCTCCGGATTTTCTTGATCCCGGAGCGAATTGCGACAGCGGTCACCGTGCCATGGACGCTGATCAGCAGTGCCAATGTCCCCGCAAGGATAGCCCATCCCTTGCCGGTCATGGTCATCTTTGCCGACTCCTTAAGGAAATAGAGATAGATCGGCACAATCTCGATCGCGAGGGTAAGCAGAACGAGGAGAAGGGAAATAATCATGTAGAGAGCATTTGCCGTCTTCTCCGGGTCTCCTGCTCCTTCATTTTTCAGCATTCGCATATCAGAAGCGCCAAAAGCGATTGACATGCTCACGAGCGAGAATGTTGAAGCGGCGGTTGCAAGGGTAATGATTATCACCACAATCCTTTCCACATCGATAAAGAGGAGGGAGAAAATATTCAACAGTTGCCCCGAAATGAAAAGGGGCAGCAAAAAGAAACAGAATTTAGTCCAGATGAAGCGACGGGCCGTTATGGGTGCAGTTCTGATGAGCCAGAGTGTGTGCCCTTCGGTCAGAATGGACGGATACACGAGCCGCGCAGAGAGGGCGGCGAGAATGATCAAGACGAGCCCGAGGTTGAAGAACGCTATGGTGTACTTCAAGCGAAGCGCATACTGTTCCCAATTAAGCGGTAACGAAGCGATGCTGAAGAGATAGACGATTATCAGAGAGAAGATAACCAGGAAATGCTGGAGCGCCTTTACGTCACGCGTCTGGTAGACGATATCTTTCGAGATGATCATTCCGCTCTGGGTGCCGAGAAGGGAGGGTACTTTCTTGAGGAATCCAGAAGCCAGAAATCCCGGACGTCTGATCCCAGGAGGAGCGCCTTTTCTGGAAAGAATTTCACCAGCCAGGAGAGCGTGCCATCCCCGGTTATGATATTTTCTGAACAAAACATAGAGAAGCAGGGCTGAGATGTACGAGGTTAAGAAGAGCAGGGCGATGAAGATTATCGCATCAATATAATTTCTGTTGAGGGAGTGGAAAACAGCTTCGCTGAGCCACCGGTTCGGCAGCAGGATGAATGCCGGGGTTCGCACTTCGCTGATAAACAGGGTGAGATTGGCGAAGAGCTCCGGATTCACGAACCGCTCCGGTTTGAAGAGGCGGAAGAGGAGGGTGAGAAGAGCAACAGAGACGACGGCTGCCGAGAGGATGAATTTCTTCATTTTCCTTATATGAAAGATGTTCGCCATGATAAAAGCAAGGGAAGCTCCCAGGTGAACGGGAATGGTAAAAAAAATAGCGAACAGTATGAGGGCATAGCCGTAATACAGGAGAGAGGCATTGAAGAGGCGGCCGAGCGATACGAGGACCGGTATGCCGAATATGACGAGCATCCATGACGCCTTAACGTGCGTCTCGAACAGGCGTGCGAAAAAAAGGGACGTCCTGCTCACCGGTGAAATGAAGAGTCCCTCGAGGTCTGGGGACTGATAAAACGTCTTGAGCGTGACGATGAAACCGTTTATGATCTGGATCAGGAAGATGATGATAAAGATGAGAGAAAAACCTTTGATGAGCAGCACCCGGAACACTTCGGGAGACAATGTCTGGAGCTTTTCCATGCCTATGCTCATGAGCAAGGTAACCACTACGATGGCGAGGATTCCCGCACAAAGGTAGAAGATTAGTTTTCGGTAAAAACTCCAGTGGAATTTTACAACATCGTTCCGGAATGACCACCAGAGGGGCAAGAGAAGAATAAAGAGGTCCTTAGACTCAGATTTCATAGCTCGAGGTCAGTCTGAGGAAGATATCCTCAAGGGTCTTGTCGCCGGACTTGGCATAATGTTTGAGGTCTTCATTGGAACCCTTTGCCGCGATGGTCCCCTTGTTCATAATGGCGATTTCGTCGCAGATCTGTTCGGCGATGGCGATGATGTGGGTCGAAAGCAGGATCGTTGCGCCGGCGTCCCGAAGTTTGAACAGGACATCGCGCAGCGTCCTGACCCCTTTGGGATCGAGCCCATTATGGGGTTCATCAAGGATAATGACCATCGGATTCCTCATGAACGCTGAGGCAAGGAGCAGTCGCTGTTTCATCCCCATGGAAAAGCTGGAGATGAGCTCGTTTTTCCACTCGGAAAGGCCGAAGGTGTCCAGAAACAGAGGAGCGTTTGTGTTGAACATTTCTGCTTCAAGGTGGTAGATCCCTCCGATGAACGTCAGATACTCCCATGCGGTGAGTTTCTCATAGCAGTACCCTTTTTCTGGGATATAGGCCATGATTTTTTTTGCTTCAACAGGGTGCGTCCTGGTGTCATATCCGCCGATCTTAATGGAACCAGCATCAGGCTCCATGAGACCGGTCATCATTTTTATGGTCGTTGACTTGCCGGCGCCGTTGGGGCCGAGCAGGCCGAAGATCTTTGCCCCGCCAACAGTCAGGGAAAGGTTATCGACCGCAACGAGGTCCCCGTACCTTTTTGTGCAGTTTTGTATCTCGATCATGACGCCTCCATAATTTCTATCTCAATGTTCTTTAAATCA
>JBLNHB010000350.1:0-2674 GCA_050268805.1 bacterium
AAGCGGAGTAATTTCAACTATAATACTTTTATCCCCTGCTCCTCTGTCAACGAGGGAAGGGTGCCGGGGAAGAGAGAGATTCCTTGGCCCTCATCTCCTTGAACTTTTTGAGCCGGTAATAGGATTCCCGCTCCCGCTCGCTCAGGTACTGGGCGATCGTCCGGATCTGGGATTTCAGCCGGGGCAGGAGCATCTCCTCGAGCACCTTGATCCTCCGCGTGGTGCGCAGGATCTCTTCGCCGAGCCGTTTGAGCTTGCACTCGAACTCGGCGATGTTGAGCATGGATTCGAGGAGCTTCTCGAAGAGGACCGCGCTCTCCTCAAGATGGGGAGTGGTGGAGAATTCGTCATACCCGCGCTTGTCAGGGTCCCTGACCGGGGTCTCGTGGAAGGAGATGTCCTTATACCGGAGTCCCCAGATGCTCTTTTCGGTCACATCGATGCCGAAGTCCCGTTCCGTGGATACCACAATCGATTCGATGGTGTCCTTGCCCTCATGACCGAGGGAAAGAACGAGCTCCTGTATCCCTCTGCCGTAGGTTTTTCGGATGTCCTCCCGCGATCTGAGAAAAGGAATGGTGGAGGCGAGGAATTCCTTGATGAGAGCCTGCTTCCGCGCCTTGAGAATCCCGATACTGTTCACGACCGAACGGGACTTCTCCTTGAGGAGGAGCAGGTTTGTCCTGGTCGGGTGTATCATGTTATCTCGAGCGAGAACCGCTTCATGAGATTGATTCCTGCATCGAGTGTCTCAAAGACCGTCCTCCGTGCCATGCCCTGGCCGACAAGATCTTGTTCGAAGGCGTCGGCAAAATCGAGCATGTGCGTGTCGGCCTTGGTCATCCCGTCCCTTCCCACGATCGCCTCGAGCTTCCTGAGATCACGTCCCTTGGCGTAGTACTTGTAGAGGTTGTTGGAGACCTTCCGGTGGTCTGCCCTCGTCAGGCCTTCGCCGATGCCCTTCTGCATGAGCCGCGAAAGGCTCGGAAGCACGTCGATCGGAGGGAATATCCCCTTCTGGTGGAGTTCCCTGCTCAGAACGATCTGGCCCTCGGTAATATAGCCGGTGAGGTCGGGGATGGGATGGGTGATGTCGTCCTCCGGCATGGTCACCACAGGCAGCATGGTGACGGAGCCTTCCATCCCCTTGATCCTCCCTGCCCGTTCATAGAGCGACGCGAGGTCCGAGTACATGTAGCCCGGATAGCCGCGCCTTCCGGGGAGTTCCTCCCGGGCCGTTGATATCTCGCGGAGGGCATCGCAGTAGTTCGTCATGTCCGTGATGATGACGAGGATGTCCATGCTCTTCTGGTAGGCGAGATATTCGGCGATTGCCAGAGCGAAGCGGGGGGTGAGGAGCCGTTCCATAACCGGTTCGTCGGACATATTGACGAAGGCGACAAACCCGGTCTTCATATCCTCGAGTACCTGCATGTAGAATGAGTACTCCTGGAAGGTGAGCCCGAGTGCGACAAAGACAACAATGAAATTCTGCTCTGCCTTGGCGAGCCGGGAGTTTTTCAGGATGCTCGCCACGACCTCCTTCGAGGGGAGGCCTGCGCAGGAGAAGACCGGCAGCTTCTGGCCCCGCACGAGGGTGTTCAGGCCGTCGATGGTCGAGAATCCGGTCTCGATGAAGTCCTGGGGACGCGCGCGTGCTGAGGGATTCATGGGTGATCCGGTGATGGGCGTCCACTTTTCGGGGATGAACATGGGGAACCCGTCCTTCGGCCTGAAGGAGCCGTCAAAGACCCTCCCGATAACGTCGGGAGAGAGCGGGACCTGCTTGACCGTGTCGGTGAATGCGACGGTTGTCCTCTCGATGTCGAGCCCCTGGGTCTCTCCGTATATCTCGATGAGGACCGTATCCCCTTCGATCTCAAGCACCTCTGCCTCCATGTTCCTGCCGTCAGGGGTGAGCACCTTCACCACCTCTCCGTTTCTCACACTGAGGACATTCTTGACGAAGAGGAGCGGCCCTGCAATCGTGGAAATGGATTGGTATATGTGCTCAGACAGCCGCATGGCTCTTCCCCTCCTCAATGATTTTTTCGAGGGTGGTCCCCTCTTTCAGCAGCTTGACCGATTGATCATGGAACTCGACCAGTTTCTTGATGATCGAAAGGGTCTTCTCCGGGGGAGAGAAGGCATCTTCGCTATAGGCATTCTGGGCGAGGAACTGTGTCCGTATCCTCTCCGCAATCCACATGACCAGACGGTCGGTGTCCTGCAACCCTTCGGCCCCGACAATTTCGGCGACCTCGCGGAGTGCCTCCTCCTCCTGGAGGATATCCGAGCACCGGCTCCGCAGGGTCTCCCATTCCGGCGAGATTTTTTCACGGTAGTAGCGGGAGAGGTCCCGCCTGTAGAGGGAATAGCTCTGGAACCAGTTGATCGCAGGGAAGTGACGCCGGTGCGCGAGGGAGGTGTCGAGCATGAGGAATGCCCCGGTTGTCCGGAGGCACGCCTGGGTGACCGGTTCGGTAAAGTCGCCGCCCGGAGGAGAGACCGAGAGGATCATGCTCAGAGACCCGGTCCTGCCGCTCATGGTTTCGACCACGCCCGCCCGCTCCATAAAGCTCGACAGGCGGGAGGCGAGGTAGGTGGGATATCCCTCTTCGCCGGGCATCTCTTCGAGCGATGACGATATCTCTCTGAGGGCCTCTGCCCACCG